>CAMYZD010000040.1 GCA_947303735.1 uncultured Bacteroidales bacterium
ACGCATCAGCTCAATATTCAGTTTGGCAAGACTGTCGCACACCTCGCCCGTGGGTATCGTTATAGAATAACCCCCGGGAGTGAAATAATACTGGTCATTCCACACACAAACCGTGTCGCACACCACTGTATCGGTTACACTAATTTGTTGATTGATAACGTGTATCGGCAGTGTATGCGTATATATAGTAGGCTGATAACAGTCGTTGTAATAGGTATAACTAACTGTAGCCGTGTAATCCCCAGGATGAAGATAATTGTGGACGACGGCAATTCCTGTAGCCGTGTCACCGTCGCCAAAGTTCCACACTATGTCGGTGTTATACTCGTCAACCACCTCAGCCCTAAATCTGAAAGTGTCACCAAGGCAGAAAACATTGTTAGTGCTGTCGTACATCGCAAACGTCCTATCGTTGAGAAAGGACTGGGGATTGATAGGGTCGAGAGTAGCACCCACAGCGTAGGCATAGCTCTCCACTTCACCCAAACCATACTCATGTGCCACAAAGCCCCCGTAGGTCGAAGTAAGCGTATGGTTGCCGTGCGACACATTTATGCGTGTGTACACATAATCATCGTTGCCGCTCAGAGGTGAGAACAACGCCGTGTCGACAATTCTGTTGTCCAAGTATATATTCCCCGATTACATTTTTCGTGTCACTATATTGATACAATGCGTATTGACCCGTCCCGTATTGTATGCGGGGAAGGTGACAGACGAAAACTGCTGCTCGATAGGGTGGATAACTGCACTTGAAGGGTCGCCCATACGTCCGGCACAATCACCTCCTTTCATGTACAAAAAAACACTTATAGGCTTCGAACCCTCCAGATAAAAACCCGCATTGTCCGAAGGGCGTGTAATATTCAATGTGCGGCTTTCGCGAGCGTTCAGCATAAACGACGCGTCCTCGTACCTAACCACCGTGCTGTCGTACATGGCAGTAATCTTAAAAATGTCAGATGTCCTATATTTCGACGTCGTGAGTCCGAACCTGCGCCCCCAATACAAGGTCGGAATAGCCTGCTCCACCAAATGGTCGCACGCGGAACAACTAATTGGCACATAGGCACACTCATGACCTTCGAAAACGGCTATCCGCTTGCAACTTTCAGTCCACACCCTAGAGTTGGAAAGGTCGGAGCGACATATATGGAGAAATGTCTGTCCCTTGTTCAACATATAACTTGTGGGCACCTGATGATGAACCACACTATCTTCATACACCAATTCGATAAACACCTCTGTACTATCTTCTATAGCAACCACGCCAAGAGCCGAATGTAGCGACTCCCCCTCATACTCTGTCCGCACCGTCTGCGGCATTGTCTGCAATATATATTGCTGCCCTAATGTAGCAGTGGGCAGCACATTCGTAATATCATACGATGCTGATATATAGTTCGAAGCGTATAGTGAGACGTTTGCCTCAGTAGTTACATGAAAACTCTTATTACTTTCAACTTCACTACCCCAAATAGTATGATCATTATATGAACCTATCAAATACTCTCCCAGCATAAAGGAGTCAGGCACCGAAATCCTAGTCACCACTCCCGGCATCACGCTAAACGTCTGAGACCAACTGCTGTCGGACGACACCACCATGCCCGTCGTGGACTGGTCTCCTGACACCAAAATCGCCAGTTCCCCCCGCTGATGGTTGGGCAAGAATGCCAGCCAAAAGTCATTCCCCTCGGTGGTCAGCACCTGCGCTAGGCTTTGACTACCAAAAAAGAATAATAGCAGTAGTATAACCAGCCAGCGTTTCATTATTAATTAATAGAGAATTATCTAGGTACGGCAGCTATTTTTCATTTCTCACTTTTCAATTTTCAATCTAAAGATGGCGCGCTTAATCATGGGGGAGGACTGGTAGGTTGTCTCCCAGATTCTCTGAGCTTCGTTACCAATTATCTGAGGATTGCTATATGCCCAACGAATGTTGTGTTTGATGGCATTCTTATTCATCTCGGCATAGTAAATAGAATGGACGCCACGTTTTTGCCAATCGGGATGAACTCCATTCAATAGGGCATCAATATCTTTGAACTTATGTAATGCTCTGAGGATGTGGAACCATCCAAATGGGAACAAATGACCGTTAGCCTTTTTATAGGCTGCATTCAAGTCGGGAATGCTGAGGCCAAAAGCCACTAGATTGTCGTCCTTGTCGACCACAAAATTGGCAAACTCAAGATTGATAAAGGGGAAATATTCCTTGATATAAACGTCAATCTCTTTATCGGTCAGTGGGACAAAGTCGTACAAGTCCTTAAATGCCGCATTGATAGCCAAAAAGAACTTCTTGGCATAAGGATAGACCTCCTTACGCGATTTGAATTTCAACAGTTTCAGCTGATATTTCTGTAGTATCAACTCATTGATGCGGGCGACTTTGTCGGGCACAGGTTGGGAGGCAGGTATCTGATATTGGGCCCATTGGCAGGCACTCTCAAATCCAGCCTTCTCGATGAAATCAATGTAATACTTAGGATTATAGAGTGTGCTTATATTCTGACGCTGGTCGAAACCCTCAATCACCCAGCACTCTTTGTCCATATCGGTGAATCCGAAGGGACCTTCAGCCTCTGTCATGCCTTTTCCTTTGCCCCACTCAAGTACGACATTGAGCAATTGGGAGAAAACATCGTAATCCTCAATAAAGTCAAACCAACCAAAACGGACAGCCTTTTTGTTCCAACGCTCATTGACCGAGTAGTTTATAATACCTGCTACACGCCCCACGATTTCTTTTCCACGATAGGCGAGCCACAGTTTCATATCACAATGGTCGAGTGAAGGGTTTTTGGCTGTTAACAGTCCTAGCTCATCGCCCATCAGAGGGGGGATATATGTGGGGACATCTTTGAACAGCCTGTTGGGGAACTTGATAAATTGACGTAACTGATAACGTCCCGAAACCTCTTTGATTACAATATTTTCCATAAGGTCGCAAGATTAAATGTAAGGTGAAGAAAAGGAAGTTAAAGTATTTCTAATTGCTTGAAACACTTGAAAATCTTCTCAACTGCAAAGTCGATTTGCTGATGGGTATGAGTAGCCATCAAGGCAAAGCGTATAAGGGTGTCTTCGGAAGGAACAGCAGGGGGGATGACCGGAGTGACAAATACACCTTCCTCGAAGAGCATGTGTGTTAGCACAAACGTCTTCTCTGCATTGCGCACGAACAGAGGGATGATGGGAGACTTGGTGTGCCCAATCTCAAACCCAAGGTCCTTGAATGCCTTCATGGCATAGTTAGTATTGTCCCATAGAGACCTATTACGCTCAGGCTCAGTACGCATGATATGCAGCGCAGCCAACACCGAAGCAGTGGCGGAGGGTGGGATAGAGGCTGTGAAGATATAGGGGCGCACACTGTGCTTCATGTAGTTGATAGTCTCCTTGTCGGCAGCGATGAAACCTCCAACTGAAGCCAATGATTTTGAGAATGTTCCCATAATCATTTCGACATTGGGCAGACGATCGTAATGGTCGCAAGTACCACGTCCCTCACGACCAAACACGCCAAGACCATGAGCCTCATCAACCATCAAAGTAGCCTGATATTTGTCGCACAATTCCACAAGTTTGTCAATAGGGGCTACATCGCCTTCCATAGAGAAAACACCGTCTGTGACTACTAACTTAGAAGCCTCTACCGGGCATTTCTGCAACACGCGCTCAAGGTCTTCCATGTTGCAGTGCTTATATTTCAGCGTGGTGGCATAGGTTATGAGTTTGCCCTCCATGATAGAAGCATGGTCGAGTTCGTCATAAATAAGATAGTCGTTTCTTCCAAGCACGCAGGGAATAGTACCAGAATTAGCCTGAAAACCAGCCGAGAAGAGCATTACTCCATCTTTGCCAAGAAAGTCAGCCAAAGCATCTTGGAGCTCGATATGGATATCCAACGTGCCATTTAAAAAAGGAGAACCCGCACAACCGGTACCATATTTGTCGATAGCGGCCTTGGCAGCTTCCTTGATTTTAGGATGATTGGTGAGTCCGAGATAAGAGTTAGATCCAAACATCAACACTCTCTTATCGCCCACCAACACTTCGGTGTTCTGTTCTGACGAAATAGGAGTAAAATAAGGATATATACCCTTTGCCTTAGCTTCTTGAGGGGCAGTATAACGGGCTAGTTTAGATTGTAGGGGTTTCATTTACTATTTACTATACAATTGACAACAATTTTGCAAAATAACAAAAAAAAATCCACATTTTTATAATACTATTGTGTTAAAAATGTGAACAACCGTTCAGTCAATCGACTAGCACCAATTCTAAAAAACTGGTTTGTAATTTGTTTTTCTCCAATTATCCGTTCGGCTAGACGATAGTATTTTAACACTTCGTCGGGGGTAGAAATACCTCCAGCCGCCTTAAAACCAACCCACTTTCCTGTATTCTCGTAATGGTTCTTAATCACATTTAGCATCACTTCGGCAGCTTCAAGAGTAGCTCCAACGGCTATCTTGCCTGTCGATGTCTTAATGAAATCAGCACCTCCCTCAATGGCTAATTCAGCAGCCTTGGCAATGTGGGATGGGGTAGGCAACTCACCAGTCTCCAGAATAACCTTCAATGTCTTTCCTTTACATAGCTGGCTCACTGCAGCAACTTCATTGCGAACTCGTTCATAATCACCTTCCAATAGTGCACCACGCGATATAACCATATCGATTTCATCTGCACCTTCATCTAGAGCATATTGAATTTCTTGCAATTTAACTGCAATAGGGGACTGACCCGCCGGAAAAGCACCTGCAACGGAAGCTACCTTGATACCACTACCTTGAAGCAGCTGGCAAGATTGTTTTACAAACACAGGGTAAACACATACCGCTGCCACATGGCCAATCCCATGTTCAGAATCTTGTAGTTCAAGGGTTCTATGACACAATTTGTCTATCTTTTCACATGTATCGCTTCCTTCCAAAGAGGTATTGTCGATGCAAGTAAAGATTCGTTTTAATATCTCGCTATCTTCCATACAGCATTATTTTATGGCTATTTTATCAACCCTTCTCTGGTGCCTACCACCCTCAAAAGCAGTATCAAGAAAAGTGTCCACAATGTTTAAAGCAACATCTTGAGGAATGAATCGAGCTGGCAAGGCAATCACATTGCAATCGTTGTGCTGTCTACCTAGGCTAGCTATTTCCTCTGTCCAACACAATGCGCAACGCACATGTCCATACTTATTAACTGTCATCTGGACACCATTTCCGCTCCCACATATAACAATACCTCGTTTATACTCACCACTATCAATAGCCTTACCTAACGGATGGGCATAATCAGGATAATCAACACTTTCAGAGCTATTTGTTCCAAAATCATGTACTCCAAATCCTCTATCTTCCAAATGTTTTTTTATAATTTCTTTCAATTCATAGCCTGCATGGTCGCAAGCAATAGCAATAATTTCTTTCATATACAACGATGTTAAAAACTATTCTTTCTGCAAAAGTACGAAAAAAAACGCAAATCTCTCTATTTTGGGACTTTCGATAATAAAAACAATAAAACAAAACTTAGCTTTCATTTTCTCTTCCAATTATATATGAAATTTCAACATTGATTGTTCATAAACTCAAAATAAGGTTGTCAATAAAAGTTGAGAAATCTATTCAGCACAAAAAATGGTTGAAAACTGTATCGTTTTTCATCCCTTTTCAACAAAAAAATTACCTCAAAACGTATGCTCAACATTTCAACAAACAGTCCTATTTACCCTACATAAAAATTGTTGAAAAGCCAATCAGACATTGAAAATAAAGCTGATGAGGACTAATAAAAATGTTCATTCTATTTTAAAAATAAATGAAACAAGAACAATTGCATCACTTATTAACAAAACTAACAACCATAAGAAAAGAAAAATATTATAAAAGAAAGATATAGTAATTATTTAATAGGACTAGGCACGTCCCCTCAAAGAACAAGGCCGTTTCAAAATATAAAATATGTGTGTTCTGCTTTTTTTTCGTATCTTTGCAGTCTCAAATATATATTAACCTATTGCATTGGGTTCTTTTTGTTATAAAAACCAACATACCATGGATAACGAACAATTGAAACAGGAAATTGTCCGCCTGAAAAAAGAGAAAAACGCTGTCATTCTAGGTCACTACTATCAGCGCAACGAGATTCAAGACCTGTCGGACTATATAGGTGACAGTCTTGCTTTAGCTCAAATGGCTCAGCAATGCGATAATGACATCATTGTTTTTTGTGGCGTCCACTTTATGGCTGAGACTGCAAAGATTCTCAATCCGAAACGTAAAGTGTTGTTGCCCGATATGGAAGCAAGTTGTTCTTTGGCTGAATCCTGTCCTGGTTCCGACTTTGCTCGGTTCAAAGCAGAGCATCCTGACCATATGGTTATATCTTATATAAACTGTTCTGCAGAGATTAAAGCTTTATCGGATTTGATTTGTACCTCGGGCAATGCTGAGAAACTTGTTCGTTCTCTTCCAGAGGAGCAAAAGATAATATTTGCCCCAGATAAGAACCTAGGTGGTTATATTAATAGTGTTACAGGGCGCAACATGTTGTTGTGGAACGGTGTATGTATGGTGCATGATGCTATGCATGCCGAGAGTGTCTTGAAACTAAAAATTGCGCATCCTGATGCATCAGTTATTGCGCATCCTGAGTGCAATGGTGCTTTGTTGAAGGTGGCCGATTTTGTAGGAAGTACTAAGGCAATGCTTAATTATATTGCCAAGTCAGGTCAAAAAAAGTTCATCGTTGCTACTGAAACAGGCATTCTGTACGAGATGCAGAAGAATAACCCAGACAAGGAATTCATAGTAGTACCTTCCGGTGATAGTTGCAATTGTGCCGACTGCTCATACATGAAATTGAATACGCTTGAAAAATTGTATCTCTGTTTGCGCGATGAGACACCCGAGATTCTCATGTCGGAGGATTTGATGGAAAAAGCAAGAAAACCCATCGTCAGGATGCTCGATATGTCCAAACAACTTGGAATAATTAAATAATGAGAGGACAACAACAGGTATACGACTATTTGTCCAAGTTGGGTATTTCGTTTGATTATTACGAACATCCCGAAGCACCGACCATAGAAATAGCCTCGCAATTTTACAGGGGAGAGGGGACTGTGCTCTGCAAAAACCTCTTTTTTCGTAACCATAAAGGTAACCGCCATTATCTTGTTATCATGGATTCGCGTCATACTATGGATATCCATGATATTGAGCATAGACTCCATCAAGGCAAACTCTCTTTTGCATCGCCTGAAAGGATGATGAAATATCTGGGCGTCAAGCCAGGTTCTGTTTCTTTATTCACCTTGATTAACGATGTAAACCATGAAGTCACCCTTTTTGTGGACAAGGAACTTCGGAATGCGGAGAAAGTGAGTTTTCACCCTAATGATAACACCGCTTCCTTAGTGATTAGCAATGCTGATATGATGAAATTTATTCAGCATATTGGCAATCCGTATGAATTTTTAGATTTATATACGGATGAATAAAAAGAGGTAAACAGGGTGTTAATAAATCACCGAAAATTGTTGATATCGTAATAAAATCAATGTTTCACGTGAAACAAATAGAATATAAAGTTAGTGACAATTGTGAGCTGTTGCAATTCTTGTTGAAACAGATGCCCGACAGTAGCCGGTCGAAGGTGAAAGAGCTTTTATCACATAGTATTTGTGTCGATGGGAGACACGTCACCCAGTACAATTTTCCTTTGCAACCTGGCATGGTAGTCACCATCGAAAAAGTCGGGTATAAGGAAAGGCTGAAACCACGCGATTTGGATATAGTATATGAGGATGAACACTTGTTCGTGGTCAACAAACATGAGGGACTTTTGTCCTATAGTAAGAAGCCTACCGACGTTACGGTGATAACTACTCTCAATCGCTATCTTCAACTGACTCACCAACATTACACAGCCCATGTCGTCCATCGACTCGACCGTGATACGTCAGGTTTGATGTTGGTGGCTAAGACAAAACAAGTGTCTCAACGGTTTGAGGCTGACTGGAAAAAACTGGTTTACGACCGTGTCTATGTAGCCGTGGCATGGGGTAGGGTAGAGCCTCTTGAGGGAACTATCAAGTCATGGCTTACCGATGGTCAATATTGTGTTCTTTCATCACCCACTGACAATGGAGGCAAGTTGGCAGTGACCCACTACAAGGTGGTGCGTACCAGCAGGAGATATTCATTACTGGAATTGCGACTTGATACGGGTAGAAGGAACCAAATTAGGGTCCATCTGAGAGAAGAAAAACATCCGGTAGTCCATGATCCCATGTATGGTTATAAAGATGATGTGTCACCTATTAACCGTCTGGCTCTCCATGCTTTCAGACTTGGGTTTACTCACCCAGTCACGGGCAAGAAGTTGCTCTTTGAAACCCCTTATCCTAAGGCCTTTGAAAAATTAATGACCCTTTGACCACAATATTTCTAATATACGTGCGTTATATTTATATTTACTATTGAAGGAACTAAAATATGAGTAAGGCAAAATATATCATATCCGCTTGTGTTCTACTGGTATGCTTGATGGCTGTTGTCCCAGCTCAGGCGCAGTGGGAGAAGGGCGAGGCCGATACTACGCAATTGCCGCGGTGGGAACCTCATCTGTCTGTCCATACAGGGTTTATGGGTACCAGCTATGGCGACAACCGGCTGTTTTCTTCCGTTGCTCCATCTTTGACATTCCGCCCCAATTCCCGATGGACTGTGAATGCGGGTTTCCGAATCACTACTGATTTGGGATTAAATCCTCATTTTTCCAGCAGTTCATCTACGCGGAGTCTGGCACCTTATCGCCGTGAATATAACGGTGGAACTGGGTTGGCATCTGTCCATGCTGCAGCACAATATCAGGTGAATGACCGCCTTTGGCTAGCGGCATCCGTCTATCACCTTACCGGTACCTATGCACCAATTTGTGCTTTCTCTAATGGAAACGTGTTGGATGTCTCGGCTACCGCCGTATCAGCAGCAGCTTCCTATCGGTTGAAAGACGATAGCTTCCTGCATTTCGCCATATCTTATATCCGCGATGAATATGGTACGTTGCCCTATATGTGGCACGATGCATGGATGCATGGTAGCTATGGCAGTTGGGGTATGTATGGTGCTCCTTGCAGCCATTGGGGATTTGGAGGAATGTGGTATTGATAAACAACTTGAATAACTATTTGAATAATGGAATATAATACTCAGCGTCCACAATTAAAGATAAGCGACTATGGACGTAACATTAGCAAACTGATCGAATATGCTAAGACGGTCGAGGACCGTGACAAACGCAATCAGATGGCAGAAGCTATCGTTGACATCATGTCGCGGCTCTCGGCCGACGAGGCTGACGAGGGTGGCGACTACAAGCGCAGGTACTGGGTGCATTTGATGATATTGGCCGATTGGGATTTGGATGTCGATGTGCCGTACGATATTTCTAAGGATGAAACCGTCGATTTCAAACCTCACACCCTGTCTTACAACCAGGGCAAGACCCACTATCGCCACTATGGCTCGGTGATGGAAAGCATGATCAAGCGTGTGGCAGAATACCCCGAAGGCGAGGAACGCGACGAGTTGGTGGGCCTGATGGCCCACGCCATGAAGCGTGACTACCTTCTGTGGAACCGCGATACGGTCGAAGACGACATTATCAGCCTGCAGCTGACCGCCATTTCTGGTGGGAAGTTGGAAATACCCGAGGATTTCAAGTATAGGGAAAACCGTGAGTATCTGAAAGGTCTTGACGAAGAGCGTCGTGCCAACATCGTCCATAAGAAGAAAAAGAAAAAGAAGAAGAAAAAGAGTAATAACAAAAGTCAGGAATTCTGACCATACTAAAGCCAAGAGTCAATGTCTTCATTTGAAATAGTTGGAGGCTACAAACTGCAGGGTGAAATTCATCCCCAAGGGGCCAAGAACGAGGCCTTGCAGGTCTTATGTGCCGTATTGCTCACGGGTGAAAAGGTGGTCATTGACAATATTCCTGACATTCGTGACGTCAACAAGTTGATAGGTCTGCTTGAGTTGCTTGGTGTCAAGACTCGTCGGCTGAACAGTGACGACTCACTGCTCACCGAGGGGCGCAGCTATGAATTCCAAGCCGACGAGGTCAATCTCGACATGTTGGAGAGTGAGGAATTTGCTCAGCAGGCAGCCGCTTTGCGTGGGTCGATTATGATGGTTGGACCTCTGCTCTCTCGCTATGGACGTGCCCGTGTTCCTCAGCCTGGTGGCGACAAGATTGGCCGCCGCCGATTAGATACCCATTTCTTGGGTATGGAAAAGCTGGGTGCCGAGGTTATCTACCAGCGTGGAGGCTATCAGGTGCAGGCTTCCCGCCTGAGAGGTTGCTATATGTTGCTCGACGAGGCTTCAGTGACCGGCACTGCTAACATTATTATGGCTGCCGTGATGGCCGAAGGTACGAGTATGATAATGAATGCCGCCTGCGAACCCTACGTATACCAATTGTGCAACATGCTCAACAGCATGGGTGCCAATATAGAAGGAGTGGGTTCCAACCTGCTCACCATTCATGGGGTGAGAGAGCTGCGTGGTTGTCGCCATCGCCTGTTGCCCGATATGATTGAGGTGGGCTCGTTCATTGGCATGGCTGCTATGACCCAGAGCGACCTGACTATCTGCCATGTGGGTATGCAACATTTAGGTCTCATACCTCAAGTTTTTCGTCGGCTGGGTGTCGAAGTTTGGCAGCGGGGCGACGACCTGTATGTGCCGGCCCGCGACCACTACGAGATAGAGCGTTTTATGGACGGCTCTATCATGACGGTCGCTGATGCCCCGTGGCCGGGATTTACTCCCGACCTTATCAGCATTGCCTTGGTTGTGGCCATTCAGGCCAAAGGCAGTGTGTTGATCCACCAAAAGATGTTTGAAAGCCGCCTCTTCTTTGTCGACAAGTTGATCGACATGGGCGCACAGATTATCCTTTGCGACCCTCACCGCGCTACCGTCATTGGCCTTGACCACGAACATCGGTTGCGTGGTGTACGCATGTCTTCTCCCGACATCCGTGCGGGTGTCGCCCTGCTCATTGCCGCTCTTTCGGCCGAAGGCAAGAGTCGCATTGACAATATCGAGCAGATAGACCGTGGCTATCAGCACATCGATGAGCGACTGCGTAGCCTTGGTGCCGAAATTGTAAGAATTGAGAATTAACCTCTAGTGGTATAACAAACGTTTTGTACAATAGAATATAAAAACATATTGACCATGTTTAATCTTTTTAAATCCAAACCCAAGGCAGCTCGTCCTATTTTCGCCCCCTTGGAAAACGATATGCACTGCCACCTTATCCCCAGAGTTGATGATGGCTCTAAGAGTGAGGAGGAAACTGCTACCTGTCTCCGCGTGATGGGAGCTGCGGGATTTAAGAATGTGTTTATCACTCCCCACTACACCATTCCTCGTTTCCCCAATGTGGAGTCGGATATCCTCAGAAGGTTTGACGACCTCAAGCTCGACCTCGCCACCCATGGTGGCTACGATGGTCCCAAGCTGCTGGGCGTTGCTGGCGAGTATCGTGTTGATACGGGCTTCAACGACCGCATCGCCTCCAGTGCCTTCTTATTGATCGGTGGCAAGTACCTCCTGACCGAATTCTCTCTGCACCAACAGGTGCTGGGTCTCGACCAGGTGATGTTCGACCTGCAGATGAAGAATTATGACATCATCCTTGCCCATCCCGAGCGTTACCCCTATTATAGCTCTTCTTCTCATGTCCTCCAGCACTTGAAGGACATGGGCATCTATTTCCAGGTGAACATTCTTTCCCTCTCAGGCTTCTATGGTGAAGGTCCGCGGCGCAAAGCCTATGAGATGATTGAGAATGGTTGGGTTGAGTTCCTTGGCACCGATATGCACAACACCCTCTATGCCCAGGCGCTGATCGATGCTTCTCACGACCACAAGATTGAAAAGTTGCTTGAGAAGCATACCTTTATGAACCGCCTGTTCACTCATCCCGAAGAGGAAGGCAAGAAAAAGTTCTGAGGAAGATAGTTTTCCGACCCCTTGTTATGTCGGACTACCATCTCCCTTACAATACCATACTACCCTTTAATAACCACTACTTACTATGAACAGTATCAAAGCCATATCCCCCATTGATGGGCGTTACCGCAGCAAGGTTGAACCACTGGCTGATTATTTCTCCGAGTATGCCCTCATCCGTTATCGTGTGCGGGTTGAGATAGAATATTTCATCGCGCTGGCACAGCTCGAGCAGCTTCCTTTGAGGAGCCTTCTCGTCTCTCATCCCCAGGCTGTCGAACAGTTGAGAGACATCTATCGTAATTTCTCTGAGTCCGATGCCCTTGAGGTGAAAGAGATTGAGCAGACCACCAACCACGATGTGAAAGCTGTCGAATATCTTGTCAAGCGTCGTCTTGACAGCCTTGGCCTTGGCGAGTATCGCGAGTTTGTCCATTTTGGCCTCACCTCACAGGATGTCAACAACACCGCTGTGCCCCTCTCCATGAAAGAGTGCCACGAGCAGGTGCTGCTTCCGCAGTACCAAAAGGTGTTGGATGAGATAGAGCAGAGGGCGCAAGAGTGGCGCGAAATACCCATGTTGGCACACACCCATGGCCAACCTGCCTCTCCAACCTCCTTAGGCAAAGAGATGATGGTCTTCGCCTATCGTCTGCGCCGCCAGCTCGACACCCTTTCCCAGTTGACTTTTGGTGCCAAGTTTGGTGGTGCCACTGGCAATTTTAATGCCCATCTTATTGCCTACCCCGAGGTCGACTGGAAGGCTTTTGCCAACCAGTTTATCGCCAACTTGGGTCTGGAACGGCAGCAGTTCACCACCCAGATTGAGAACTACGATGGTATGTCGGCTTATTTCGACAACTGCAGGCGGGCCAATGTGGTGCTCATCGACTTCTCCCGCGATATTTGGTCCTATGTTTCTATGGAGTATTTCAAGCAGCGTATCAAGGCGGGCGAAGTAGGTTCCTCGGCTATGCCTCATAAGGTGAATCCCATCGACTTCGAAAATGCCGAAGGCAATCTCGGCCTTGCCGATGCCATCTTCGAGCATCTGAGCCACAAACTCCCCATCTCACGTCTGCAACGCGACCTGACCGACTCCACCGTGAGCCGCAATATCGGTGTCCCCATTGCCCATACGCTCATTGCCTTGGCTTCGTTGCAGAAGGGCATGGGCAAGCTCCTACTCAACGAGAATGCCATCCAGGCCGACCTCGAAAACAACTGGGCCGTAGTGGCCGAGGCCATTCAGACGGTTCTACGTTCCGTTGGCTACCCCAACCCCTATGAGGCGTTGAAACAGCTGACCCGCACCAACCAAAAGGTGACCGCCCAGACAATTGCCGATTTTGTCGAGACCCTCGATGTGGCACCTGCTGTCAAAGAGCGCATCCGTCAGATAACTCCCCATAATTATTTGGGTTACACTTTGAAGTAAGATGTAGGAGTTAAGAATTAAGAAGTAGGGCAGAGGCCCTATCGAAACTTCTTATTTCTTAACTCTTACTTCATAACCCTTAACCCCAAACCCTTAGCTTATAACTCATAGTTCTTAGTTCTTAACTCTTACTTCATCATGCCATTCACCCTGCACTATATGCGACCGTATGCTGCCCGATTGGCGGCATACGGTTTCTTTGTGGTGCTGTCGGTTCTCTTTACCATGGCAACTGCCTTGTCGGTTGCCGACTTCCTCAAGATTCTTTTCCCCTCGCCCGAAACTGCTGCTGCCTCTGTCTCCGAAGGCAACCTCCTCTCCCAGGCTTTGCAGATGCTCTATCTCTGGCTTATCTCCTTCGGTCCGCGTCATGCGCTCATTTACTTCTCTTTGGTGGTCTTTGCCCTCTATGCATTAAAAAATATCTTTTCCTATCTCTCTTTGGTGCAGATGGCTTCTGTGCGAAGCCGTGTGATACGCGACATCCGTGGCAGCCTTTTCCACAAGGCTATGCACCTTCCCATGTCCTACTTTCATAGCAACCGTCAAGGCGACATGCTAGCGCGGTTTGGCACCGACATGGTGGAGTATGAGGAGAGCACGCTCAATTCCGTCCAGCAGTTGGTGGTTGCCATTGTGAGCATGGTGCTCTACATGGCCATGCTGTTCTACATTAGCCCGAAACTCACCCTCTTTGTCATCCTCATGCTGCCCCTTATCGTGGTAGTGATATCTGGCATCTCCCACCGTTTGCGCCGCAGTTCGCAGCAGTTGCAGGCCAAAGGCTCTTTTCTCACTTCTCTGATGGAAGAGACTATCATGGGGCTCAAAGTTATCAAGGCCTACACGGCGATCGATTTCTCCAACCATCGCTTCCGCGAGGCCGATAGCGATTATGCCCACCTCCGCACCCAGGTCTTGCGACGGGTCGACCTCTCTTCTCCTGTCAGCGACTTTCTGGGCAATTGCGTAGTTGTGGGTATCCTATTGTTTGGCTCTTCTTTGGTGGTAGGTGGCGACTCGTCGCTTACCCCCGAACTATTTGTCTCCTACATCATGATGTTTGTCCTGATGATTCCTCCTTCCAAGGAGCTGACCACGGCCATATCACAAATGAAGAAAGGTCGCGCCTGCGTCGATCGTCTTCAGTCAGTGCTGTCCCTCGAGGGCGAACAGGATGTAGTCCCGTCCAAACAACAAGCATCAGCCGTTCCCACTTCCGATTCACAGGCTTTTATCGAATTCCGCCATGTGGGGTTTCACTATACTCCTGGCGTCGAGGTGCTACACGATATATGCCTATCTGTCCCTAAGGGCAGCACAGTGGCTCTTGTCGGTGCCTCTGGCTCGGGCAAGTCAACCCTTGCCGACCTTCTGATGCGCTTCTATGAGTGTTCATCTGGCAGTATACTGCTCGAAGGGACGCCCATAGGCGACATCCCCTTGGCTCGTTTGCGCCACCGCATAGGTGTCGTGGCGCAGGATACCTTCCTCTTCAACGACACCATCTCTGCCAACATTGCCTTTGCCGCTCCCCACGCCACCAAGGAGCAGATACAGTCGGCCGCCCGTCTGGCTCAGGCCCACGAGTTCATCCTTCAGCAACCCCAAGGCTACGATACCGTGATAGGCGATGGAGGCGACCTGCTGAGCGGTGGACAGCGCCAGCGTCTCAGCATAGCCCGTGCGCTCCTTCCAGGTCCCGACATCGTCATACTCGATGAGGCAACCAGCGCCCTCGACACCGAGAGCGAACGTCAGGTTCAGCAGGCTCTCGACCAGCTGCTTAACGACCACTCTTCCCAGTTATCACCCATCACCTTCCTCGTTATTGCCCACCGCCTCTCCACGATACGTCATGCCGACCTCATCGTGGTGCTCGAGCAGGGCCGTATCGTGGAGCAGGGCACCCATTCCGAGCTTATCGCACACCAAGGCCGCTACTATCAGTTAGTCCAAATGCAGTCCCTCCAATGAAACGATTGTTCATACTCCTCTTCTGTCTGCTCTCTGCCACCGTGGTGTCTGCCCAGTCGTTGCGGTTCACCTACTCTGCGGTAGTTGCCAACCAGGTGGGAATGCTCAGTTGGGCTAAAGTATCCGACTCGACCACCTACCGTCTCCATAGGATGTTCCATGACGAGGACTCTTACGTCTGCATAGCCACCGTCACCGACACCGTTTATTTCGACACCCTCCACCGTACCATCTGTGGCGATACCGTCAACTACTTACTTACTGCATCCTCCATCGCCGACACTTCTTCCCCCGTGGGTCTTTTCTATCAGGATAATGTGCCCACCAGCCCTTGCTCTCTGCGCCTTTGTAGCGTCGACACCGCTCTCGGCCAAATACGCCTCAGCTGGTATCCCAGCCCCGACACCGATGTCATGGGCTACTATATCTGTATGGGCAACCCTTGTCTTTATTACGACACTGTGTGGGGTAGGCTCAACACCACCTATCTTTGCTCCGAACTGCTCAATCGGTTCAACAATTTTGAATACAATTTCCGCATCCTCGCTTTCGACAGCTGCTATCAGGCTAGCCCACTGACTCCCTATTACCACAACCCCCGCCTCAATATTCATACCGAGCCTTGTTCGCGGATGCTGCAATGCTCGTGGAACCGCTACATCAACATGCCCGACAGTGTACTCCAATACAGCCTCTACTACAAACTACAAGGCGATCAAGACTGGCATATCCACCGCTTCGGTCCCGATGGCCCCTTCGCTTTCGACACTCTCATACCCGAACTTGCAATTAGTCATCTCCGTGCCTATCTCGCCGTTACCAATCCCGACAGCCTTTGCGCCTTCTCCATTGTGCAAGACTTCTATTTCGAGTATGGCGACACCGCCGACTACCTCCAAATCTCACATCTCCAATACGACGAAAGACAGCCCTCCGTCACCCTCACCCTCGAGGTCGACCCCCAATTCTGGGGTAGGCATTGTTACATCTATCGAGCCACAGATTCTAGCGATATCTTTGAACAGATTGCCGAACTTACTCGCTCTGCTACTCAGCCCGAGCAGTATCTCACCTACACCGACTACGACATCAACCGTGCTAAGAGTCGCTACGTCTACCGTATCGGCACCCCCGACATCTGTGGACAGTGGATTAAATACTCTGATACTGTCCAGCTCCTTCTGCCCGAAATAAAACAGCCCGATGCCTATATCCCCAACGTCATCATCTATGGCGACCCCGACAACGGTCGCTTCTGCCCCCTTTTCCTCTCACCCCTTGCCGACGGCTATAGCCTCGACATCTACAACCGTCTCGGTGCCCACATTTTCCATTCCACCAGCCTCACCGACTGTTGGGATGGCAACGACTTTCAAGGCCGGCCTCTCCCGCAGGGAGTTTATGTCTACAAGGCTCGTTGCCACCATGCCGACGGCTCGGAACGCATCTACACTGGAACCGTAACACTGCTTCGATAATAATAATGAATCTTTAGTTTAAAATGAAAGTCGCCCTTTACGTCCGCTACCTCGAATCGCCCCTGCGCCAACAGCTCCAACTGCTCACCGATATGTTGCACCGCAATGGTGTCGACACTGAAGAGGTGTCCGACCGTCTGCCTGTCGGCATTCACTACGACTTTCTTTTCTCTATTGGTGGCGACGGCACCCTGCTCAGTTCCGTCCATCTCATCGGCAATCGCGACATACCCGTGCTGGGCATCAACTTTGGGCATCTCGGCTTCCTCACTACCGCCGGCCGCGACGATATTGACACCCTCGTCTCTGATATCCTTGCCAGCCGCTATACTCTTGAACCCCGCACACTTCTTCAGATAACTGCGCCGGCCATCTCGCCACTCACAGCGCTCAATGAGGTCTGCCTCCATCGGCTTGACGACGCTCCGTTGCTGCGCACCGACCTCTTTGTCGACAATGACTTTGTCGCCACCTATGCCGGCGACGGTCTCATAGTGGCCACCCCCACCGGTTCCACCGCCTATTCGCTCAGCTGTGGCGGTCCCATTCTCACCCCCAATAGTGGCTGTTTTGTCATCACCCCCATAGCCGCCCATAATCTCACCTTGCGTCCTATCATAGTTCCAGATGGAGCCCACCTGCGCCTTGCCACGCACCCAAGCCCTCAGTCGTTCAATCTCAGTGTCGACTCGCAACAGCAACATCTAGCCAGTGGTACCGAGATAAACCTCTCACGTGCTCCTTTCACCGTGCGTTTAGTCCGCCTCCACCGTCAGACCTTTTTCACCGCAATTCATCAAAAACTCGGCTGGAACTTCTAGCATCCTTCTTTTCCCAGTGTTGCCCTCTTGGGTTGAGCATGCCTCAAGGGTGGCTATGGATCTTCTTCCATCTTTATGCGATTCTTCAACCCTTCTTCTTCGGATTACTGAGCGATAAGAGAGATATTAATATGAGTAAACAGATTGATTCATAGGCATATGTAGCCTTTTGGCGAGATGGGGCTACCTAGGATTGATTACGCAGTTGCCAGAAGGCGACGGCGGCAGCGGCGGCAACGTTGAGGCTGTCCACTCCATGCTTCATGGGGATGACTACTTTGTAGTCGCAGGCATCGATGGTGCTGCGGTCGAGACCGTCGCCTTCGGTGCCCATGACAATGATGAGGCGCTCTTCGGCATTGAGTTGAGGGTGGTCGATAGGCACTGCGTCGGGGGTGAGGGCGAGGGCGGCGGTCTTGTAGCCGTAGGTGTGGAACAGTTCGGTGGCGGGATGGGGCCATGAGGGGAGGTAGGTCCACGGCAGTTGGAACACGGTGCCCATGCTCACGCGCACACTGCGGCGGTTCAAGGGGTCGCAGCAGGTGGGGGTGAGGAGGAGCGCATCGATGCCGAGGGCGGCAGCGGCGCGGAAGATGGCACCGGTGTTGGTACTGTTCACCACGCTGTCCACCAGTGCCACGCGGGGTGGGCGGTGGGTAAGCAATTCCTCGACGGTGGGCAGCTGGGGTCGGCGCATACAGCAGAGCACACCACGGGTCAGTTCATAGCCGGTCAATGAGGCAAGCAATTCGCGACTGCCTGTGAAGACGGGCATATCAGGACAGCGGGCTATGATTTCGGCGGCTTGGGTGTCGAGGAATTTCTCTTCGGTGAGGAGCGACAGGGACTGGTAGCCGGCGTCGAGTGCCACGCGGATTACCTTGGGGCTTTCGCAGATGAAGATACCCTTGTCGGGTTCTAGCCGATTGCGCAGTTGGGCTTCGGTGAGGCGGGCGTAAGGTTGCACCCCAGGGTGGTCGAGGTCGGTCAGATGTATTATGTTCACGGCACTAAGATG
>CAMYZD010000041.1 GCA_947303735.1 uncultured Bacteroidales bacterium
GAGAGCAACGATGTGGAGAAAGTGGAGAAAGTGCAGCGCCAGATTGTTGAATTGCTTGATCGTGGCATCAATATTGACGACAACAGCCTCGCCTACTATTATACCAAGCTCTCCGACCTTAAGATTGAGATGCTTGCCGAGGCTACCGAAAACGCCCGCAACCGCGCCCAGACCATCGCCAAGAGCGCTGGCGCACGTTTGGGCGGTCTGCAGACCGCCAATATGGGCGTGTTTCAGATTACCGCTCCCAACTCCTCGGACGAGGAATACTCTTGGGGCGGCACCTTCAATACCACCTCTAAGAGAAAACGCGCCAGCATCAACATGCGCCTGACTTACTTTGTAAAATAGCACTTAGAGTGCTGCGATAATATATTGACGTGCCATTCAATTTGAGTGACACGTCTTTTTTTTATTCCCATTATATCCCCATCGCGCAAATGAAGAAATATTTCTCAAGACTCCTAGTTGCCCTGTCGTGGTTGCTGCTGGTGCCTATAGCCGGTGCCCAGCCCACATCTATAGGGTATGACGACATAGTCATCCTTTACGAGAACGACGTCCATGGTGCTATCGAGGGCTATCCCCTTATGGCTGCTATGCGCGACCAGATGCTGACCCTTACGCCCCATGTCGCGGTGGTCTCCTGTGGCGACTTCCTTTCGGGTACGCCACTTGGATCCGTATCGCGGGGACGCTACCTGATTAGGATGATGAATGCTGTGGGATATGATTATGTGACTTTGGGGAACCATGAGTTTGACTTTGGCATCGACACTTTGGTGCGACGCATGTCGGAGCTCTCTGCCAAAGTGCTTTGTGGCAATTTTGCCTCGGTGGGAGGAACCTCTTATTATCTGTGTCATGCCATCAGCCAGTTTGGCGGTGTGAAGGTGGCTTTCGTGGGTGTGACCACGCCTCATGCGCCCACTTCCAGCACGCCTATGTTTTTCCAAGACAGTGCAGGAGCGTGGCTCTATACCTTCTACCCCAACAGCCTCGATTCGGTGGTGCAACGGTGTGTGGACGAGGTGCGCAGACAAGGTGCCGACTATGTGGTCCTTTTGTCGCATTTGGGAGACTTTGAATTGCCTCCCTTGGTGGCTGCCACCCAGGGTATCGACGTGGTACTCGACGGCCATTCTCATAGTGTAATACCCCATACTCAGCTGCTTAATCGCGAAGGGAAAGAGGTGTTGTGGACCTCCACAGGCTCCAAATTCCACAATATAGGCCGGCTGGTCATCCCGCGCGGTGGCAGGCCGCATAGCGAGTTGTTGCCCAGCGCCACCGTACCCCACGTTGTCAATGCCGCCTTCGACACATTGCGAGCCGTGCAGCAGGCCTACGATTCCATAGCCCGTCGTCGGGTGGGCTTCAACCAAGTGCTCCTGTGGCGTAAAGGCTATGAAGATAGTCGCATCGATTCCCCGCTAGGCAATTACTTCTGCGATGCCTTCTTGGCGCTGACCAAGAACTATCATGCCGATGTGGCATTGATGAATGCGGGCGGTATGCGCGACGACATCCGGGCAGGCGAACTATTGTTTGGCGACCTATATGCCGCCGCCCCTTTCGACAACCAGCTCTGTGTCGTTGAGATGAGCGGACAGTCTATCCTCGATGCGTTGGAGATGGGGTGTCGGAAATGGCCCAAGGGAAGTGGGGGATTCCTTTATGTGGCGGGGCTCCAATATGAGATAGACTCGACGCAACCCAGCACTGTGGTGTGCGACGAGAATGGCGTGTTCGTTCGTGTTGATGGGGCTCGACGGGTACGGGATGTCATGGTGCAAGATGGCGAGAAAGGGAAATGGCTTCCTCTCGACCCTGCCCGTATTTACCGCGTGGCGGGTTGCGACTACACATTGCTCCGCCAAGGTGACGGGCACCGATTCCCCGACGTAAAACTCGTAGTAACGGCCATCTGTCCATACGTGGAGGCCTTGGAACGTTATCTCCGCAACCACCTTGGCGGAGTCATTGACAAAAATCATTACGGTCACCCACAAGGCAGAATTCATGTGAGGTAGTCACTTACGTAAAATATTGTTGCTGTGGCTTTCGGGGTAAGTGTTGCCACTCGATAAATGTTAATTTTACAAATTTTATTAGGCAATGGTGTGTCAGTTTGGATAGTTTTTGTATTTTTGCATTTTAATTAGAAAAGTATTGTAAGTATAATAGCCATGAATATCAAACTCCGTCTGATAATTATGAACTTTCTCGAGTTTGCCGTTTGGGGTGCTTACCTCACCTCGATGGGTGGTTTCCTCTATGGGGCAGGACTCGTGGATAAAATATGGCTTTTCTTTGCCGTGCAGGGGATAGTCTCTATCTTCATGCCTGCCTTGATGGGTATTGTGGCTGACAAATGGATTCAGGCACAAAAGGTGCTTTCGCTCTGCCATGGTATTGCAGGTGTCTTTATGATTGCCGCCGGGGTTTATGCGATGATGAATGCGGGAGCTATACAGTTTGGGCCATTCTTTGCGTTGTATACAATAAGTGTGGCTTTCTTTATGCCCACTATCGCCATTGCCAACTCGGTAGCATATACGGCACTGGATGTGGCGGGGCTTGACTCGGTGAAGCATTTCCCCCCTATCCGCGTGTTTGGGACGATAGGGTTCATCTGCTGCATGTTGGCGGTGAACTTCATCAAGAACGGTCAAGGCGTCCAGTTCCAGCATTCCCACGAACAGTTCTTGCTCTCGGGTGCGTTGAGTCTGATACTCTGTGCCTACGCCCTCACGTTGACCCCATGCCCTTGTCTTGGCAAGGACAAGCCTTCGCGCTCGTTTGCTGAGGCTTCAGGCCTCAGTGCCTTCCGTCTCTTCAAGGAGCGCAAGTTCGCCATCTTCTTCCTCTTCTCCATGTTCTTGGGGGCTTCGTTGCAGATTACCAACGGCTACGCCAATTCCTATATCACCCATTTCCGTGAGGTGCCTGAGTTTGCCAACACCTGGGGCGCCCACAATGCCAATGCGCTTATCTCCTTGAGCCAGTTGTCCGAGACGCTTTGCATTCTTCTTATTCCTTTGTTCTTGCGTAAGTTCGGCATCAAGAAGGTGATGCTCATCTCGATGGTGGCATGGGTGCTTCGTTTCGGGCTTTTCGGTGCGGGCGATACGGGTAGCGGGGTGTGGATGCTTATCCTCAGCTGTATTGTCTATGGCGTGGCCTTCGACTTTTTCAATATTTCAGGCTCTCTATATGTCGAATATGCTACTTCCGACGATATCCGTTCGTCGGCTCAGGGACTCTTTATGCTGATGACCAACGGACTGGGGGCTACCCTGGGCACTTGGGCTGCCGGCTTGGTGGTGAACCACTATGTGGCATTTGCCGAGGTGCCTAATTGGAGTGCCGCCTGGTATATCTTTGCCGCCTATGCCTTGGTGGTCGCCGTCCTATTCACCTTGTGTTTCAAAGACGAGAAATTCCCTGCAACGAACAAGCGTTAGTGCCGGCGTCTGTAATCATTCAAAGTAGAACATAATGTTAACTAATAATTTTATTAATCAAAAAGAACAGTACTATGAGTAAGACAATTAAAAGATTGCTTGTTGTCCTCATCGGCGTGTTGTTTGCCACAACAGCCTACGCCCAGTCGACAACTGCTTCCATTGCCGGCCATGTTACCGATGCTAATGGAGGTCTCCAAGATGCGGTGATTACTGCTGTCTACACCCCCACAGGGATCACCTATCATGCTTTTTCCGGCCGCGATGGCGTCTACCGCATCAACAATGTTGTTGCCGGCGGACCCTACACCATCAAGGTCGAGATGATGGGCCACCAGCCCTATGTTATTACCAACGTGCACGCTCCTCTGAGTGGAACGATTGTGGTCAACTGCATACTGAATATCTCTGCCACTACGCTGGAAGCAGTGTCGGTGGTCGCCGAGGGTGTCAACAACAACATGAACATCCAGAATTCGGGTGCCAACACCTTGATCGACAACAGCACCATTGCCAAGATCCCTACCACCAGCCGTAGCATGAACGACATCATGAAGCTCACCCCGCAGGCCTCTGTGGTGGGTGGCGGTTTCGCAGCCGGTGGCGGCAACTACCGTGGCTCCACTGTCACGGTCGACGGTGCCTCCTTCAACAATGCCTTCGGTATCGGTTCCAACCTCCCCGCCGGTGGCAGCCCCATCTCCATCGATGCTATCGACCAGATTTCCATCAACCTCACCCCCTTCGATGTACGTCACAGCGGTTTCCAGGGTGGTGCCATCAACGTGGTCACCAAGCATGGTAGCAACGAGTGGCACGCTTCGGTCTACGACTACTTCACCAACGATGCCATGCGTGGTATCCTTGTAGGCGAAGACACCCTGCCCAACAGCCAGTTCCTCAACAACGTGATGGGTCTCACCCTCAGCGGCCCCATTATCAAGGACAAACTCTTCTTCTTCGTCAATGCCGAGTATACCATGGACGACGTGCCCGGCTCTACTCGCCGTGCCCGTACCAGCGAGGCTGACCAATGGGGTGGCAGCACCACCTACAACCGTCCCACCGAGGCCCGCATGGATGAGATTGCCAATTTCTTGAAAGAGACCTATGGCTACGACCCGGGTCCCTATCAGGACTACTCGCTGAGCACACCCGACTATAAGGTGCTTGCCCGTTTGGATTGGAACATCAATAAGAACAACAACTTCAACCTCCGTTTCAGCCATACCCACACCTACGGCTCCAACCAGCCCTCCTCTTCCATGAGCCCCATCGGCGGTACCAACACCACCGTCAACATCGGCGGCACCGACTATACCTTCAACCGCAACAGCCAGGGCCGTCAGTCCGAGTACTCGCTCTACTTCAAGTCGGCTCGCTACTATCAAGAGCAGAACTTCACCTCCTTGGCAGCCGAGTTAAACAGCCGTATCTTCAATGGCAAGGGTACCAACACCCTCCGTGCCACTTGGTCCTATCAGAACGAGCCCCGTTCGTTCGATGGCAACCTCTTCCCCACGGTCGACATCCTCGAGCCCTACACCGAAAATGGCGAGACCAAGTATGCCTTCTACACCACCTTCGGCATCGACCCCTTCACCTATATGAACACCCGTCGTGTCAACACCTATAACTTCACCGACGAAATCACCTACACCACTGGCATCCACAACATCATCGGTGGTGTGCAGTATGAGACCAACCGTGTGGTCAACGGCTTCATGCAGGGTGGTGCCGGCTGGTACATCTTCGACTCTTGGGAGACCTTCCGTAATGGTGGTATGCCCCTCTCTATGATGATCACCCACGCCAACCTCGACGACCCCACCGCCACCGTCTATCCCACCTTCGATTACAACCAGGCCTCGCTCTACGCCCAGGACGAGATGGAGTTCAGCAAATACTTCAAGCTCACCGCCGGTCTGCGTATCGAAATGCCCATGGTCAGCTTCCCCAACAACAACTTCAACAAAGACTTTGCCGACATCGCAGCCGCCAATCCCGAGAGCTCTTTTGCCGGTCTTAGCACTGCCGACCTCCCCGGCCTCACCGTCAACCTGTCACCCCGTATTGGTTTCAACTGGGATGTCACCAAGGACCGCAAAGTCGTTGTCCGCGGTGGTACCGGACTCTTCACTGGCCGTATCCCCAACGTGTGGCTAGTCAGCGCCGCCGGCAATGCCAACGTGCTGCAGTATCAGTATATTGCCAACCTACAGACTGGTCAGCCTGTCTTCCCCTTCGCTCCCGACCGCACCGACATCATCAACAGCATCTATGCTGGCAACCCCTTCCACCAGCAGGATCTCGCTGCTCCTACCAGCACCACCATTCTGGCTAAGGACCTCCGCATGCCCACCAGCTGGAAGACCTCCGTTGCCGTCGATGCCAAGCTCCCCTTCGGTATCAAGGGAACCCTCGAAGGCATTTACTCCTACAACTTCAACGAAGTCGTAGCCACCACCCTCGGTTACAAACTGGGTGACGAAGTGCAGCTCCCCGGCGAGCCCGAAACCCGTCACACCTACGTCAGCGAGAACATCCGCAATAGTGCCAATGGTAAGATGAGCGGCTACTACCTCTTCAATGCCTCCGACCTCCACGGCCAGTACTACTCCATCACCGCCCAGCTGGCCAAGAGTTTTGCTTGGGGTCTCGACCTCATGGCCGCCTACACCCGCAGCTTCAGCATGTCCGTCACCGACGGCGTTGGCGACCAGGTCTACAACATCGCCCAACTCTATCGTCGCAATGGCGACAACAGCCCCGAGCTCGGCTACTCCTACTATGTCACTCCCAACCGTCTCATCGCCAATGCTAGCTACAGCATTTACGAAGGTCCTTACACCGCCACCAAGCTCGGCCTCTTCTACGAAGGCTACAACGTAGGCTATGTGGGCAGCTACAACCAGTCGCGCTACTCCTATCTGCTCACCACCGACGAGGGCACCGGCATCAACACCGCCCAGCTCCTCTACATCCCCACCAAGGAAGAACTGGCTGGTATGCCTTTCGCCGACAACGCCAATCGCGATGCCTTTGAGGCTTTCATTGAGGGCGACAGCTATCTCAGTGCCCACCGTGGCGAGTATAGTGTCCGCAATGGCGCCATCTGCCCTTGGGTCAATCGTATCAGCTTCAAGATCGACCAGGAGTTCTACTTCAATGTTGCCGGACGTAAGACCACCCTCCAGATCGGTGCCGACGTCAACAACATCGCCAACCTGCTCAACAGCAACTGGGGCTGCCTCCAGCAACTCAGCAGCGAGACCATCCTCCAGTACAAGAGCGGAAACTACACCTTCACCGAGCCCAACTGGCATAACTACAACAACTTCCTCTCTACCTGGAATGTGTTGCTGCATGTGCGCTATTCATTCTAAAAAAAGTAGTTACTAATAAAATGAGCAAGGGTGTCCCAAGAAATGGGACACCCTGCTTTTTACAAAAATAGTATGTACAACGGCAAGTATATCTACTTCGCCCCGTTGCAGGGTTATACCGATGCGGCCTACCGCCGGATACATTATGAGGTGTGTGGCGGCGTGGACGAGTATTACACCCCTTTCGTCCGTTGGGAGAAGGAGGGTGTGCGGAAGAAGGATTTGCGCGACATCGACCTTGAAAACAACCGCGATGTGCCCACGGTGCCGCAGGTGATTGCCAAGGACCGCAACGAGTTTGCGCGGCTGTGCGACAGTGTGCAGGAGGCGGGTTGGCGAAGGATAGACCTCAACATGGGGTGTCCGTTCCCGTTGCAGGTGCATGCTGGAAGGGGATGCGGGTTGCTGTCCCATCCCGAAAGGGTAGGGGAGATGGCGGAGGAGATGTGCCGCCGCAGCGATGTGCAGTTCTCCGTCAAGATGAGGCTTGGGCAGGACGACATGTCAGAGGCTTTGGCCTTGATGCCCATCATCAATGCGATGCCCCTGACGCAGGTGACGCTGCACCCCCGACTGGGACGTCAGCAATACAAGGGCAGCACCGACAGGGAGGCCTTTGGGCGGATGCTGGAAGAGTGTCGTCATCCGGTGGTATACAATGGCGACATCACGGAGTTGGGGCAGGTGGACGACCTGTTTTCGCAGTTTGACACATTGAAAGGGGTGATGCTTGGGCGCGGGCTCTTGGCGCGACCCTGGCTTTTCACCGACAAAGAACCGTTGGCAGCGGTACGCGAGATGCACAGCAAGATGTACGACCACGCCTGCCGCACCCTGCAGGGCGATAGCCAGATACTAGCGCGGTTGCATGCCTTTTGGGAATATCAAGATGTGCTGCCAGACAAGAAGCAGTACAAGGCCATTATGAAAAGTGGCAGCCTCCGCAAATACGATGAGGCAGTGGCGTTCCTCAGTCGGTAGCCGTTCACGTCGGGTTCTTAATGTTGATTATCAGTTGTTTCGTTTTCCTTTCGGAAATTATTCCATTTTGTTTCTATCATCGAAATGAAATAGAAAAGAAATGCAAATAAAATAGAAACAAAGTAGAGGAAATGGGTACTCCTTGCGGGGAAGGCGGAGCTTAGGGGGTGTCGGTTTTGCGGGATGGGGCTTTGAGGCGTCGGCAGTAGCGTTTGTAGGGGCATTCGTAGGGGGTGTCGCAGTGTTCTGACATGGGCATGTGTGGCTCATCGGCATGCAGCACCTGCTTGAAGTGTGTGACATTTTGCTCGATGCCGTCGCGTGCCGCTTGGGCTTGTTCAAGTAGGTCTTCTTTGACGAACCCGCCCTCCCCATTGTTGTAGAGCAGGTAGAAATGCTTTAGGGTTAGCCCTTTGCAGAAAAGGTCGTCGGACCGGATGGAAAGCAGGGCGTGCTGGATGACGTAGTTTTGGATGCCTATATCGTTGCAGAAGGTGTTGCTGACGGCGCCGCTGTTCTGTCTAATCACTAATCACCAATCACTAATCACGAATTAACGAATTGTTTTGTCTAATCACTATTCACTAATCACCATTCACTAATCACTATTCACTTTATATTAAAATAATTTCGTACCTTTGCAGTCGTAATATATTGCTAGAGAACGACGCAATGTGTTTTTAGACAACTGAATGACAAAAAAAGATATTATTGTATATGGAAAAAAAGGAATTTAAGCAACAGGTGATTGCCTATTTGTTGTTGGTGTTGGGGAGTGCGCTTTTTGCCGTGGGCGACGTGATGTTTGTGAACCCCTATCTGATGGCTCCTGGCGGGACGTACGGCTTGTCGAACGTGTTGAATACGGTGTGGCCGTGGAAGATTGCTTTCTATGCCATCTGTATGGATATTCCGCTGTTGATAATAGGTACCTTGGTTTTGGGACCTAGGTTTGGCGTGAAGACGGTGGTGTCTACTATATTGATATTCTTATTCACCTTCTTGCTTGAGTCGCTGTGGGGCTATAACCCCGTTATCCACGACGGTGCTATTGTTGCCAGCCCTATAGAGGGTCTGAGCATGGTGGAGATACCTAACCACGGCGGCTGGTTTGTGCCAGACTATTTCCTCAATACGGTGGTGGCGGGCCTCATCTATGGCGTGGCCATCGGCCTGATATTCCGCTCGGGTGCCACCAGCGGCGGCAGCGACATTATCTCTATGATACTGCATAAGTATACCAAGATTTCCCTCGGCACGTTGGTGCTGATTGTGGATAGCTGCATCACGCTCACCACCTTTATCGCTTTCGGCGACATCCGCCTGCCTATCTATTCTATCATCCTTATCTTTATTGAGAGCAAGGTTATCGACCTGGTGGTGGAAGGCACTAAGAGCTATAAGACGGCATTTATTGTCACCGACAAGTTGGAGGAGGTGAAGGACTATATCCTCAACGATATGCATCGAGGCGGCACCTGTATCACTGGCGAAGGCCTCTATAACGGCACGGAGCGCAAGATGATATATGTCACGATGGAGAGGGCCGACTTTGTGAAGTTGCGTGCCAATCTGCGCCGACTGGATCCGATGGCGTTCGTGAACGTGATAGAGAGTTCGGAGATTATGGGTAAGGGCTTTAAGGCTCTGCCGGTGGAAGAATAAACTAAAAGATAAAAACCAAAAACTAAAAAGTAGGAGCATCTGTCATGAGTATGTTGGTGTATCGTTTTTTTTTAGCTTTTACTTTTTAGCTTTTACTTTTTAGCTTTTACTTTTCGATATGAAAGTCTTACAGCTTTGCAACAAACCGCCCTATCCGCCTGTAGACGGTGGCACGCTGGCGATGAACAGCATCACTCAGGGGCTGCTGGAGGCCGGATGTGAGGTGAGGGTGTTGTCGCTGTGTAGCGACAAGCACCCGGTGTTGGAAAGCCGTATACCCGACAGCTACCGCCAGGCCACCCATTTCGAGGCGGTGCATGTGGACTTGAGCCTCCATCCGCTGGATGCAGGAGTGGCGATGCTGTGTGGCGAGTCGTACCATGTGAAGCGTTTTGAGAGCAAGGCTTTTGCCCGCCGGCTGGCAGAGGTGTTGGAGGAGGAGACGTTCGATGTGGTGCATGTGGAGAGTGTGTTCTTGACCCCCTACCTGCCGGTCATCAGGGCGCATAGCCAGGCCAAGGTGATGCTGCGGGCGCACAATGTGGAGCACACGATATGGCGCCGAGTGGCACAAGGAGAGCGCAGCCCTTTTAAACGGTGGTATTTAAAGCACCTGTCGCTGACGTTGGCCGCCTACGAGCGTGAGCATCTGAACGACTATGACGGGGTGGTGAGTATCACAGAGAACGATGCAGAGCAGCTGCGCACGATGGGGTGTAGGCGGCCGATGGTGGCCATACCCTTCGGCATCACCCCCGATGGGGAGGTGAGTGTGGAGGAGGAGCCCAATTCGCTTTTCCACATCGGTTCGATGGACTGGATGCCCAACCAGGAGGGGGTGAGGTGGTTTCTGGAGCAGGTGTGGCCCAAGGTGCATGAGCGCATGCCGCAACTGACTCTCTATTTGGCGGGTCGCAAGATGCCAGAGGATTTGATGCGGCTCGACAGGGAAGGGGTGAGGGTGCTGGGCGAGGTGCCAGACGCGATGTACTTTATCTCAAGCAAACAGATCAACGTAGTGCCCCTGCTCAGCGGCAGCGGCATACGGGTGAAGATAATAGAGGCGATGTCGGTGGGCAAGGTGGTGGTGACAACCACTATAGGGGCCGAAGGCATCGGATGCACGGACGGGGTGGATGTGCTGATAGCTGATACGCCCGAGCAGTATGTGGACCAGCTGTATCGGTGTGTGAGCGACCCCGCCTTCAGGCAAGAGATAGGCAGCCATGCCGCCCGGCTCGTCGCCGAGCGTTTTGGCTGCAAGCAGTTGACAGGACGATTATTGGACTTTTATTACCAGATATTAAACCGCGATTAGAGTATGAAAAACCATTTTGTTAAGAAAACGTTGTTCAGCGGTAGAGGCTACCGTTGGTTTGCCATGTTGTTGTTGGTGGTACTGTTGGGAGGAGAGGCACGGGCACAGGTCTCGATTCCGGGCACCAAGGTCAAGTTTACTTTCCCCGGGAAGTGGAAATACCTGAACACGGAGAAAGTGGATGCCAACACACAGAGGTATCTCTACTATTATACAGGACAGGTGGTTGCCGCCAAGGGCGACACGACGCTGCCTTTCCTGCGTATATTCGTGCGGAAGAACTATACCGCCCCCATCTTCGACTATGTCTTTGAACGTTACGGAAAGGAGCCCTACCAGTCGCTGACCGACTACACGGAGGGGCTGGGGCTGCCCAAGACGGGAGGCATGGGCTATGTGGGTGCCTACACCAATGTGAAGGATGGGAAGGACTATCAGTTCAGGATGGTCTATTTTAAGGCGCAGAATGCCGTGGTGGAGTTCCGCCTGGAGACGACCCGTGCCACCTATCCGATGATGGAGAAAGAGTTTATAGGCATACTGAAGAGTTTGACATTCTAGGGGTGGGTGCCATGAAAAGGATGTTGTCGATATGGTTGTCGGTCCTGTCGCTAGGGATAGCGATGGGGCAGAACGACTCGACCATTGCTATCTACGAGGAGCAGTTCATACAATTAAACAAGGCGTATGCCAAGGCTCCCAGCGACGTGGCCAACCTGCTGGATATGGCGGCATTCTATTCTCAGCAGGGAAGTCCCTACTACAACCTGACCATGGCGGCAGGCTATGCCCAACGGGCAGAGACGATCTATACGGCCTGGGTGCAGGATAAGGGTCGCTACCGCGAAGTGCAGAAGCTCATCCGCAAGGGTGTCACCATACCAGTGATAAGGCAGCAGAGAAAAGATATAGAGTCGCAGGCGGTGCTGTATGTGCGCTCGCATGTACCTCAGATAGACGAGGCCGAGGCGCAGGCGTTCATTGAAGCTTTTGAAGGCAACGACGAGATAGTGAAGCGGCTGCGTGCCAAATTATTGTCGGATGCATACGACAAGGCGTGCCGAGAGAATACCCTAGAGGGCTATTATGCTTTTGCCCAAGCCCATCCCAATACCGTCGAGGCCGACTCGGCCGAGGCCGCATTGGCACGGCTAGCCCCCCGATATGTGTCGCAGTTTGCCACCGAAAGGGCGGTGGATTCGGCCGTGGCGGACTATCCATCGAGCGAAGCGGTTCAGCATGCCGCCATGAGGCAGAAGAGCAGGATAGCCTACGGGCAGGCGCGCCGCGAGAACAGCGTGGAGGCCTATTCGCGATATCTGGAGCAGTATGCCCGAGGCGACTATTACCTGGATGCCCTCGAGCGGTTGCAACATCTGCGCAACGATGCTTTCGGCACATTGACCAGTCCTGAGGAATTGGCGGACTATGCCCAGAATCATAGCGACGACCCTTTGGCCGATAGCGCTTTGGCACGGCTGCGCCAGATGGTGGAAAGGGAGCGTAACCAGCGTGCGGCAGAGATCTACCTCACGCAGTTTTCCCTCGACGAGCATTACTCAGATGTGTACAGGCAGTACTATGGATGGTTTGCGGAAGAAGGCAACGGAGCCCCCATACGCTCTTTTGCTGCGGCTAATCCCCACTATCCTTTCCAGAGGGCCATCACCTCAGACCTGGCCCGGGCGGCAGTCATAGACTCGGTCGACCTGACCCGGCCGTTTCAGGAAAGCGACTATGACCAGATGGAGACGAATGTGCGCCTGCTGACAGGCAGGAAGGCTGCGTTTGTGGCCTTGCAGCGCATACTGCAGCAGCAGATAGTGCGCAAAGAGTGGTCCGCGGCGAGAGGACGGCTGCAGAAATTCGACCTCTGCTTTGAAGATGTGGCCAGCAGCGAATACGCCGAGTTGTCGGCCCTGCTTGCCGATAACGGAGCCGTCGCCTCACGGCAAGAGTTGCCAGCCGACGACCTGTCGCACACGCTGATTCACCCTACGGACAATTATTTGTGCTATGCCTATTCCGACAACGGCCGGCAGGCGATAGGGTATGCCCGGCAGGTGGTGAGTGGCAAGACGGCCAAATGGCAGCATAGGGGAGAGGTGCGTGTGGAAGGCTTGGAAGGGTCGGCGTTGCCCTATGGTTTCTACGATCAGGGGAGCATGGTACTGCTAGGAATCGGTGGCGACATTTGGTCGGCCGAAGTAGTGTCGGACAGTGTATGGCAGTTGGTAGAACCTTTTGGTAAGCCTATCAACACACCTTATATGGAACAGGACGCCTATATGCTGGAGGACGGCACGGGGATGCTATTTGTGTCGGATCGCCCAGGAGGAATGAATGTGCAGCACTCGGGCGACTATTACCATGGCGACAGAGCTCCGGCATTTGATATATACTTTGTGCCCTTTGACTCGCTTAAGACAACCTCACCTTGGGGCGAGGCAGTGAACTTGGGGTTGGGTGTCAACACCCCTTATTGTGAGCGTAGTCCCCTGCTGAGTCGCAATATGCAGACGCTCTATTATGTTACTGATGCCCACGGACTGGGGTATGGTGATATCTATTGCGTCACCCGCACCGATATAGACGACTGGACACACTGGTCGAAGCCCGTCAATATGGGCCGGGGGGTGAACGGCGCATTTGAAGAAGCCTCCTTGAGCTTTGGGAAGGGCGAGCAGAGGATTTATTACACCTCGGGAGTCCAACCCCAAGGCAGAAATGTCTATCGCAGTTTTGCTGCCCACCACGATACCTCAAGTTGTCACCGACAGGTAACGATCGACATGGAGGAGATAAGCGATGTGTTGCGCCAAGTGGAGTTTGTAGAGGTGTGGCGTCAGCGCACGGTAGACCTTATCAAGGGTAAGCAGCTGGATTCGACGCAGGTCTATTCCGTATACAAAGGCAAGCCTTATGCGATGCTGGCAGAGGCGGACTGGCTGTATGTGCCGACCTGTAGCTTTGTGGGCGGAGAACGGGGACGAGAAGAGCTGCAGGGATATACTCTACAGCAGTTGCGCGAACGGCCAGAGGCAGTGCCATTGCCGCTGGTTACTTTTGTAGGCTCAACCGCACAGATGGAACCCCTTGCCCGCCAAGAGTTGAAGGTGCTGGCCCACTTCATGCAGCAACATGCGGGCAGCCAGATAGAACTGCTGGTGCATGTGGGTGAGGCTGATGGCGAAACGGCCTACACCCTTTCGCTCGAACGCGCTACGGCCGTGCGAAACTACTTAGTGGGGTGCGGCATCGTTGCCGACCGCATACACTTGTCGGCTTATGGCAATGTGGCGTACAAGCAAGGTGTCTCGACATGGCCTGTGGCGGTACGTTTCTTGTGATATTTGTGGGTTTTATTTGTTTGCTCGATAATCTAGATTAAACCCAAATCGGTCATTAGGCCGACTTTTTATTCAAATTCTCTTTTTTATGTCTGTTTATGCCATATCAGCATTTCTTTCGGCATCTTGTCCACATCGCTGTCTCGCCGTAGCCCGCTACGCCTTCGCCAGCGATGCGGCCAATCTGCTCGAAACAAATACTAATCTGACATAAACCCTAATGACCGATTTGGGTTAAAAATACCTAGATAATTTCGTAAGTTGTTTTTTTTTGTATATTTGCATAATGGTATGATTTTTTAATTGCGATTCAATAGACAGAATATCAAACGATTACCCCCCTCTCAAAAATATGACAAATAATTTATTGTCAAATGAAAAAATAGTCGTATCTTTGCACCCGTAAACCAATTGTTAAACAACGCTTGTCTGGCAGATTAATGGGTTCTGTCTGTTTGGATGACCCAAAAGTGAATAAATAGAACCCACCTTAAGAATATACAAAAAAACTAACATCCTAATAAATATGAAAAGACTCATTATCATACTGGCCTTCTTCACCGCATACTACTCATGGGGGCAGAATCCTTATGACGAAATAATAAAGGCACCTGAAAAATCGGAGACGACCAAGTCGATCACCCGTGCATGGAAAGACAATGCGCAGATAACTTATATCGAAAACATCGAATACAACCCATATAACGCGAATGAGATAATTAGCTCCACCGCCAGTTTCGTATACTACAATCCATCAGACAATGTATACAAAGTGGCAGAATTCAGCAACCTCGATTGGCCACGTGTCACCGATTTCGAGATAATGGACGACACACTTTACTTTTGCGGATATGCCAACATTGCCGCGTCAAGTTCCTCACCATACTATATCGGTTTCGTCGGCTATTTCTGCATCCCACAATTGTTTGCTGGCACTGACGTGATCCATGCGTTTACCTTCAATCCGCAGACTGACGGTCCCGGCGTGCCTTTCTGGTATGTCAACGAACCTTGCAAACTAGAGGTGTTCAAAGTGCCGACAGGCATACATCTTGTCTGTACAGGAGGGTGGAGCCATTCTCGGGATTCTCTTTATAGTGGAGGATACTTCGTGGCGGATGTGGTGCATCAATTCTCGACGGGCGACTGGTGGTACTATAACCATCGAGGCGATGGCATAGAACAATTTACCGACGTTGCCGTGACCGACAACTACGTGGTGACCATTGCGGCAGAGACCAACCAAAAGTACTTCTATCTGAGAGTATATCCCAAGCCACAGAGTGTAGACCTACGCCTAGGAGACGGACTCGACGACCCCTCTATCTTCGACACACTCCACCGCTACCCTCCCTATCAAAGCTACTGCTTCACATGGGAAGATGGCCTATTCCAAGACGGTGGCAATAGCAATCGCCTCACAATTAGCCATCCCCTGCTTACCCACACTAATGGTGACACCATTGCCCTCTCTTACCTCACCTATTCCTGGCTAGACCAACATATCTTTGGCACTACAGTCAAGGTCTTAGACATTGCCGACATGCTTCATGTTCCCTCACCCAACCCCAACAGCGGAGGAGTGCCCTTTGACCCGACTGGCGGTTCAGGGGGAGGTATTACACCCGACCCTGAAATACCCATCACCCCCGGCGGCCCTCCCGAACCTGACCCAGGACTCATACCTACGCCCAGCTCGCCCGACACCGTCAAATTTCACTATAACAGAATCATCGACCTGCAAGACCACGCGTTGTCGAACCTACCCATTGATATGTCCGCACAGTGGACGATTCCAAGCATGATCTACGATTCTGTCAGCCGCAGCATACTGGTTCTTCAACGCCAAAGCTATGCACCTGGATTTATGGACAACCGTTTTGCCATCGATGCCTTCCCCATCCATCAGCCTACGGCCCCAGTAAACCGATACCAACTCACCTCTCCCACTAGCCCACTCCATTCCCTTTCGGGAGGGCTCTCCCCAGCACATTTCTGCATCTCGGGCAACCAAAATACCACAGATCCAGAGTTGATGTTTGGGTCTGTCAAGACAACCCTCACCAACTGCGTTACCGAAGGCGAATCCATCCCCACGCACTACCATCGAGGCCACATTGAAGACATTATCAAACGGATAAATTGGAATCCTGTATTCAAACGCGAGCGAGTGCCCCCGACATCGGGATTTGGCTGGTTTGCGGCATTCGGCTCTACAATGCTGCCCGTAACTATTAAGATATGTGAGAAAGAAACCATCTGCAATCCATAATACACCATCTGCTATGAAAAAAGTAATAGTCGTTATGCTTCTTGTTGTCGGCTGCAACGCACTGCTGGCACAAACGCCCCATACGATGGACACCATTATGGGACGTGAACCCACCTATTATTACGAGCGCTGGTTCGACTCTGTGGATTTTCACGTAAGAGGATGGAAGTGTCAAAAGGAATTAAGAGGGACGGCAAATCCCACCGAAATTGCAAAATACAATAACACGGACTCCACCTTGAAAATTATCGGTATTGCAGCACACGCCCATTCGCAATATTTGCCACCCCCTCCTTGTGAACCCCAATGTGCAGACACCTCCTTCGACAATTGGCACGAAAGCCTAATCCTGTATAAGCCGACAGACACGGGAATGGTGGAACTGGCATCGAATACATACAATGTGCGCGATACCTCCCGGATGATGAAACTTTACAGCAATATGGTATATGGCGTGGATTCTGTCACGATAGGATACTACCCTATCTATGAAGTATATTTCGACGAACCTGTCATAGTAACAGATTCTTTTTATGTCGCTGCCACCAATTACAATGGGGTGGTTGACTCTCAAACAATGACATATCCGGGGCCTCTCGCCCATTATGCCTATTACTCTCCTTGGGCAAGTACTACTCTTTGCTACCCCCAATATTTCAAATCAAGAGGCTCATATACCAATTATCAGTGGGCACACCACTATGATGATTTTATATTAATTATCTTCCCAATTATCGACACCACGCAGCCCAGATGCTGGAGACCGACAGGTCTCAGCGTGCAGGCGCAGGACTCCCTCGCGGTGTATCTGGCTTGGGACACCGCCACCAACAACCGCACATGGGAAGTGGCTTACGGCCGTGCCGACCAAGATCCGGAGGCGTATGCCACGCTCACCACCGTCTCGCCCGAATGCGTCCTGACCAGCCTTGACCCTGCCGTGGAATATGCAGCTCGAGTACGTGCCCTCTGTTACGACAACACCATGTATAGCAGCTGGACCGACACCGTACGCTTCACCCGCATAGGTGCGCCTCTCACCATCGACTCACCCACCGCAGGCCGGCTACGTCTGATTCCCAACCCTGCACACAACGAAATTACTATCCTCTCTGACACACCCGTCCGACACTTCGCCATCTACGATATGCAAGGACATACCGTAATGTCTGCCCAAGCCGACGGGCAGGTGGTACGTGTCGACATCAGCACTATGGACAAAGGAAACTACGTTGTCCACGCCACCACCACCCACGGCACCCTGACTTCCAAACTGACAATAGAATAGCATTGAGAAAGAAGTTGGAATATAGGATACTGGTTGCCACGCACAGTCAATATATTAAACCCCAATCGGTCATTAGGCCGCCTTTCTAATCAATTTCACTTTTTTATGTCTGTTTATGCCATATCAGCATTTCTTCCAGCATCTTGTCCACATCCCTGTCTCGCCGTAGCTGAAAGGCATTCACTGGATGCCT
>CAMYZD010000042.1 GCA_947303735.1 uncultured Bacteroidales bacterium
GGTCACAGGTCACAAAAATGCACTCATATCACTGGTCACTAAAAAACTATTGAGGGTAGGTTCCAAAAATAGGCTTAAACGGACGTAAGTCCACTGGACTTCCTTAATCCTACGGGAAATAAATAATGATAATCAACGCGTTTCTATTGAACGAAAAGCCCTAACGGGCTATTTTTAGAGGTTGCCTGAGGTATGAACTAAGAACTAAGAGTTAAAATAAATTGAAAATTGAAAAGTGAAAATTGAAAATTTGGATGGCTCCACGTATATCGCGTATTTGCACGTATTTTGAGAGTTGAGTGGGATGGCTTCTAATTAGTACGCCGAAGACTGGCATGACGGTCTTCGGCGTATTGTTTGTGGTTGTTTTTTTCTTGGGGCTGTAGAAAGTGACGTGCGAACTGTGTTTTTATTGTGAACTGTGATACGAGCGCATTCTTGTCACTGGTCACAGATCACTGGTCACAAAAAATCTGATCACTAGTCACTAAATATCTGTTCACTAAACTCACGAAACGTTTATAGGCTAAAGATGAGTTCTTTGTGTCCGTTCCAGTCTTGCATCAGCTGCCGGAAGGCGGGATATTCGGACTTGGTGATGACTGCCTTGCGTAGACGTAGGCTGCGAGTGATGAGTAGGCGGTTTTTCTTTTGTTTGATGATGATGTTGATGCTACCCACCGCGTTGGTGTACTCGATGTTCACGTCGCCACCCAACATGGTGGCACCTTTGGGCAGTTCCATGGTGTAGTGGTAGTATTCGGGGCGGACGCTGGCCTGCAGGTCGCTGTTGCGGCTGGGAGTAAGTAGGGCGGGGTCGATGTGCAACCCCTCTTTCTCGTTGGGTAGGGTGATGCGCACGTAGCCGTCGGAGAGGGATTCGGGAGTCCAGTCGAGCTTGCGCTCAAGGTAGATGGGGGCAGAGGCGACATTGGCGGCATCGGCTTTTTCGGCCTCGGTGAGAAGGGGCGATTTCTGTGTGGCAGAGAGACGGTAGGTTTTGCCCTCAAGGGTTACTTCCACTTCGAGCGGACGGTCGCCAAAGACGTTGATGCTTTCGTCGACAATCGAGGCTTTGAAGCCAGCCTCGTTGAGTAGGGCGGCGAGCAGGCCGGTCTTGTCGACGGCGGTGCCGCAGTTGCTCTCAAAGACATCGTGGGCGGGGGTCATGGCGTAGTTGACACGTGCGAGGTCGACAGGATTGAGATGCACGTAGTCGACTACCCAGTCGCGGATGGCGACGATGTAGTCTTTGGAGTTGCTCTTTTTGAGATTGGCGAGCAGGAGTGTGGCGGCGGGGAGCGAGGTCTCGGTGGTGTAGACGGGTTTCTCACCCAGCTGGAACTCTACGTCGTAGCCCTTGCGAGCAGGCATGTAGGGGTCGTTGACGGTCTGGGGGAGGTTGTGCTCAATCTGTGTGTGTCCGTCGGCATAGCGTATTTCGTAGCGCTTGACGGGACAGTCTTGGTTGAGGTTGAAGCGCTCGACCAGCAGGCTGCTATTGCGGTGCAGGGTGTAGTCGAGGACGATGGTGCAGTTGTACTCGAGGGCGGTATGGACGATGGCCATTTCGCGAATGTCGTTGAGGCGGCCACAGTCGGTGCATTCAGAGGGAAGCTGCAGGATGAAGGCGTTCTGAGGAGTAGTCACCTTGGTGCCATCGGCCATAAGGGTGTAGCACTCGTTGATGGTGAGGGTCTCGAAGGCGGGATTGTAGGAGATAAAGGTCTCGCCCTTGTCGGCGTAGGCGGTGATGGCGCGGTTGCGCAGGAGCTTGATTTCTTTGCGGTAGCGGATGTCCATAGAGCCGTCGTTGTTCACCTTGTAGCTACGGCGAATAAGATTGTATTCGGCATCGGGCTGGGTCTGTGCCATCGCCGTGATGGCAAACACAGCAGTTATGAGTGTGAGAATTATCTTTTTCATAAGTGAATAGTGATATGATTATGCGATAAATAACTTCTTAGTTCTGTTGATATGTTGATATGAATGTGTGAATGCTTGAATGTGTGAATGTGTTAGTCTTTTTGATTAACGAATTAACGAATTCAAATTTGGCTCTAGTTTGATAAAAGACTGATTTTTTAGCAGCCTCGAAGAGGCTGAATCTCAATAACCCCATACTAAGCGACCAACGGGAGCGCAGTGTGGGGATAGCGAAACCCCTACTACTCAGCGTGTCGAAGACACGCCACATTGAGAAATACGAGCAAGAATCAGTCATACTTTGTACTAGAGCGTCAAATTTTCAATTTTCAATTTCATACTTTCTACTTCGTAAGTATCACTGGTGTGTTGGCGAGTTTCTTTTGGTTGGCGACCACCTGGCGGAAGCAATGCCAGTCGGAAGCGTCGTAGACCCGCTTGCCCAGAAGGGCACTCTCGGCAAAGGTGAGGGTGTTGCCTTCCATCCAGTATTGGCAGCCGAAGCTGGCGGCGGGGTCGGCCACCCCGTTGATGAAGGGGAAGTGGAGTTGCTTGTATTCGTCGGGGAGGGTGATGGTCTCCTTGATGTCCACCAGACGTGAGCAGGCATCGGCAAAGGGCTGTGTGCGGCTCTCGGGGGTGGGGTCGAAACGGAGGTGGCTCATCGCACGGCTGAAGAAGTTGCGGGCGGTGAGGGGGGTGAAGGCCAGAGTCTTGCCATCGAGCACGGCATAGTGGGGGATGGTGTAGGTGTAGGTGATGGTGACGGGGTGTTCGAGGTAGCGATCGTTGTCGGTATGGGTTATCTTGGAGATGCGTGCGTTGGGGGCGATGCGGAGCAGTTCGGCCTCCATGTTGCGCTTCCACTCGGCGGTGCGGCAGTTGAAGATGCGGCGCACGGCGGCATCGCTCTGGCCCTCGGCGGTGATGGTGATGGTGCCACTTAGGGTACCATCGGGGCTGATAGTGCTATTGCCCGTGATGCGGAGGTAGTGGTTCTCGGGGGCCGAGATGGGAGTGTACATGAGGTCGGCACCTTGGGGCAGGCCCATCAAGTAGCCCTGCTGCTGCTCGGCGCTGCTCCAGAGTTCGCGCACATTGGGCACCCAGGTGGGGTCGAGCATCTCGAAGTGGCCGTCGCGGTGCTGTACAGCACAGACGCTGTGGTTGAACTGGTCGGCGGGGATGCGGTCGATACGTTCGTGGGCCATGGTCATGGCGGCATAGGCCTTGAACCCGGCAGCGCGCAACATGCATACCAGCATGCCAGCCTTGTCCTTGCAGACGCCGCAGCGGTCGGTGTAGTTCATCTGGGCATTGTGGAGGGTGTAGCCCTCGCCAGGGCCCATGCTGATGCCGGCATAGCGTATGTTGTCGGCCACCCAGTGGGTGAGGATGCTGATGCTGTCCTGCTCACTGTGGGCGGGGATGAGAAGTTCGTTCACTTTGGCCTGAACCTCTGGGGTGGGGACAAAGCTGCCGTAGTCTTCGTTGACGCCGTAGAACCAGACGGACTTGGCCTGCCAGTCGGGGCTGGTGCTGAGGAGCAGCTTGCACTGGATGTCGTTGTTGGCCAAGGCAGAGGGTTCGCGCTTGAGGGGCTGGATGTTGTTCTTGGTGAAGGTGTAGACGGTGCGGTCGCCCTCGAGGGTGGAGTCGATTTTCACGGTGCAGACGGTGTCGGCCATGCAGTTGTAGAGCTCGAATCGGAGGTTCTTGCTAGTCAGCACACTGACACGGTAGACCTTATGGTTCACGGGATAGTCGCTCCAGAAGGGGACGATGTCGTAGAAGTGTCCGCGCATGGGTGGCACGTAGCGGTCGTCTTCATTTTCGCCCAGCAGGGCATAGGTGAAGCCCTTGCGATAGGTGGTGTATTCCACCTCGTCGCCGGGGTCGAGATGACCTACCTGCACCATCTTTTGGCTGGCGCCCCAGTAGATAAGACGGGCGGGAGCCACATAGTCGTAGACGCGGAGCAGCACGTCCTCGACACTGCCGTCGCGGTGGTGTACCAATACCTGACGGAACTCGACATAGGCTGAGAGGGGGTCGTAGTCGACCTTGAGGGTGGCAAGGTCGCGGCAGCCGTCAAAATCGTTTGCCCGGATACGTTGGTGGTTGATTACATGACTAAGCCCCGACTCTTCCATCACGACGCTGGTGCTGTCGTAGAGCGTGGTCTTATGCTGGGCAGTGGCGGGAAGCGCCAACGCCATCAGCAAAGCGGTAGAAAGGAATGTTTTAAGATTCATATTGTTGGTGTTTGTTTTTGTTTTTTTTATCGGAGAAATCGGATTGGTCTGAAGAAGTCTGAATAGGTCTGAATAAGTCTGATTGTTCTGATTATTCCGACCATTCTGATTATTTAGTTATTTTGGAGTAGGCTTTCAGCACGGCCGCCGTCATGCGGTCCCAGCCATACTTCTTTTTCTCTTCCCTCACGCCGGCGGTGAAAGCCTCCTCGCGGTGTTCTTTATAGTAGTTCAGCAGGGCGTCGGCGATGCTCTGGGCATTGGGTTCTACCACGTAGCCTATCTTGCCGTCGGGCACTATCTCGGGCAGACCTCCCACGTTGGTCACCAGCATGGGTTTCTCGAAATGGAACGCCACCTGGGTGACTCCGCTCTGGGTGGCAGTCTTGTAGGGCTGGGCCACGATGTCGCAGGCACAGAAATAGAGGTTTACGCGGTTGTCGGGGATATAGTCGTTGTGGAGAACCACGATGTCGTTGATGTCGAGCGAGCGGATGCGCTCGAGGTAAGGGGCTGGGTCGCCGTAGAACTCGCCAGCCACGAGGAGCCGTGCGCCGCAGTCTTGGAGGCGGGGGTCGCCAAAGGCATCGATGAGGAGGTCAAGCCCCTTATAGTCGCGGATAAAGCCGAAGAAGAGCACATACTTGCCTTCCTCGCTCAAACCCAGCTGGCGACGAGCCTCGGCCTTGTCGACCAATGCCCCATAGTGGTCGTAGATGGGGTGGGGGGCCCAACTCTTGGGCTTGCCCTTATGGTCGAATTGCTCTATGTCGTGGCACACCGATTGCGACAGGGTGGTGAAACCGTCCATGGCCTTGACGAAATAGCCGGGGAACAACTTGTCCAGCAGGTTGGGCTCGTGGGGTATCATGTTGTGTACAAGTCCTATGCAGCGAGTGTGCTTATTCTTTTTGATAGCACGGGCAATTGTGCCGAAGCAGGGTGCCATGAAGGACATCCAATAGGCAAACACCACCACATCGGGACGCTTGCGTCGAATCTCTTTGCCAACAGCACACCAATTCAAGGGATTGCACGAATTGATGCGTCGTGTTATCTTCAGCCCTGCAGGAGCAGGCGCGTCGGTATACTGTGTCTTTCCGGGAAACAAGAACTTGGGGTACTGCAAGGTGAACGTATACATCTCTACCTCATGTCCCTCACGCTGAAACTGAAAGGCAAGACGCTCGTTGAAAGCTGCCAGTCCACCACGGTAGGGGTGGGCAGTGCCAATAATGATGATTTTCATGCTGCAAAGATACAAAAAATATTAAACATACAATATTTTTTATTCATTTTTGTTTATACCCACAAACAACAAGTCAACTTAAATCTAATGCCTATCAACACTACTATTCTCTAATTTCAAATCTATTAAATATTTAAAACAACCCAAAGATGAAAAAGCTGTTTTTAAGCATTGCATTCCTATCTGTACTAGTCACCTCGTGTGCGCAGGAAAATAAACAGGAAAATAAGCAAGAAATCAATTATCCACAGACGCTCCCGGTCACCGACTTCAGCAATGTGGCATCCCAAACCATCGACGGCGTGGTGCATATCCGCACCATACAGACTCGTCTCACGCCCTTGTATCAGTCATTTTTCGGTTTCATCATCAACCAAGGCGTGCAACGCCAAGAGTATAGCGCCTATGGCTCGGGGGTGATCATCTCGGACGATGGCTACATCGTTACCAACAATCACGTGGTGCAGGACGCCGAGCGCATAAGCGTCACGCTCAACGATAAGCGCGTGGTCAATGCCTCTCTTGTTGGCAACGACCCAGCCACCGACTTGGCACTGATAAAGATAGATGCTGACAATCTTAAACCCATCGAATTTGGTAACAGCGACGAAGCCCGAGTAGGGCAGCCAGTCCTAGCCATAGGCAACCCCTTCAATCTCACCTCCACCGTCACCGCCGGCATTATCAGCGCCAAAGCCCGAAACATGGGTATTATTGAGAACACCCGTGGCAAAGAGAGCACCATCGAAGCCTTTATCCAGACCGACGCAGCCGTCAACCCCGGCAACTCGGGCGGCGCACTTGTCAATGCCGATGCCAAACTCATCGGTATCGTCACTGCCATAGCCTCTGCCGACGGTTATTACACAGGCTACAGCTTTGCCATTCCCTCCAACCTGGTCAAGAAAGTGTCGGGCGACCTGCGTCGCTATGGCTACGTGCAGCGTGCCTACTTGGGTGTGAACGTGTTGGAGATGACCTCCGAGATGGCATCACGGATGTCCCTCTCCGAAGTCAAGGGAGTCCTTGTGGCACGCGTGGTGCCCGGCTCGGCAGCCGACAAGGCTGGGTTGCGTAACGGCGACCTGCTGCTGAGTGTGGCAGGGGTGCAAGTAAACAGCTTTGCCGAGATGATGGAGGAGCTGGGGCGCTTCAACCCTGGCGACCATGTCGATATCTCATATTACCGCGACGGCAGAACCCATTCTGTTACCGCCACCCTTCAAAACTCCAAAGGCACCACGGAGTTGCGTGTCCGCAACTGATTCAATTAAAAGTCCACAGCTGATGGTTTGAACCTCCTGCTGTGGGCCTTTTGTTTCTTATCCTATCTATAGTATTTTTGTCATTCATTGAGCAGAGGTAAGTTTAAAGAAAGTGTGTGTGTTTTCTTGTGTTTGGTGGTTTTTTTGTATATTTGCAACATGCTCTACCTGTGACCTTGTGGTGGAAGTATTTGATATACAATGATTTAAGATGAGAAGGAAGTAAAAAGTATTATAAAAGGTTGAATAAAATATAATAAACTATATGAGTGATAATAATGATGATGCAATAGACGCTTTAGCGAAGGATTGTTTGCTTGGGAAGTACATATTGATTGTGGGTGGTGAATGTATTTTGGATCCCCAAAAAAGGAAGGATGTAGGCGGAGACAGTTGGATGTGGATGCTCAAACATCTTGCTCTCCGTGTCGGTTCGAATAAAGTGTCTTTTGAAAGCAATAAGGCAGAAGAAACATATCAGTTTCTGAAAGAGAGGGGACTGTTGACTGAGGAGTTGAAAAGCGAACTAGAAAAACAAATAGCCTTAACAACCCCTGTGACAGAAAACCAGAACATTACGATACCCACAATAAATGAATTGGTACAAAAATATAATTTGGATCATATCAGAAAGGGATTAAATGACCTAGAGTATCATGATGACGACATTAATCCTGCGTTAATAAGACTATTGGAAACAAAATGTTTCAGGGTTGTCGTAACGACAGCGGTTGACCACCATTTGGAGAGGGTGATGCGCAATATTTGGGGCGACGAGCTACAGGTGTTGGACATTTTCAGTCATGCCGATTGGGGAGAAGGAGTGCGCACGCAAAACGAATTTTGCGATGTACCCCCAACATTGTACTATGCGTTTGGGAAACAGGATAAAAACGAACAGTATGTACTGACCGAAGATGATGCCATGATGGCAATAGCTAGATGGGGAAATGCAATGAGACCTGTAAAATTCGGCAATTACATCAAAAATGCAAACGATAAAGAGAAAAAGTTTCTGCTGTCAATGGGTTGTCAACTTGACAATTGGCAGTTTAGATTCTTTTGGTATCAACTTATCGGTGAAAAAATCAAAGACCAAAAGGGGAAAGGTCAGGTTGCAATGACTTGGGACGAGAATGGGAGACTGAAAAGATACCTCGACGAAATATGGGGCGTGATTACCAAAGACAACACACAAGAGTTTATAGAAACACTTAACACTAGCATCCGTGAACAGATGTGCAAAAGCCATCCTCTGGGAACATATCTGTTTATATCTTATGCCCATGAGGATGAGAGCCGGGCTTATGCTTTAGCCGAGAATCTTAAGGCAAGAGGACTTCAAGTATGGATAGACAAACGATTGGGCAGCGATGGCAGAGACAACCAATATGACGAAAGGATAAAGGCGGCTATTGATAACTGTGCAGTCTTTATACCTTTAATGACCAATCAAACCCGTAGGGATTTGGAAAAAGGAGAGTTGCTCAGAAAAGGAGAATTGGACGATGAAGGCAACATGATAGAGCAGGACTGCTTTAGGAGGTACTATTTTCAAGAGTGGCAGTGGTTTGAAGAATCGCTAACGGCAAATAGTAAAATGAAGCGTAGGCAGATAGTACAACCAATTGTTCTCAATGGATATGACAAAACTGCAGACTATCATACAAAGGGAATTGTACAGACCTCCATATTGAAAAGTTCGATGTTTGATACAATGACATATACTATGGATGATTTAGTCAAACATATAAACGGAATGCTTAATATGTAAACGAAAGCGATATGGGTTCAATCAATACAATAAACGCAATAGGGGGTGAACGACAGGTTCGAAATCCGTGGTTGGGGTTGGTGACATATACAGAAGAGCTTGTTGCATATGGCTATAAGTTTTGTGGACGAGAGGTTGAGATTGGCGACATGCTGTCGCTTATAGAAGGCAATATGCTTACCACCCTGTATGGACGGTCTGGCATAGGCAAGAGTTCGCTATTAGAAGCAGGTATATTTCCCAAGTTGCGAAACCGGGGTTACACACCATTCTGGATAAGGCTGGGCTCGAAATTGGGCGACAAGAGGAGCTTCACGGAACAGGTGATAGATGTGATAGGCGAAAGTCCCGTCGACATTATCGATGTGGCAAAGGAAGATAAGAGTGATGCGCTGAGTGTCGACGACATGCTAAAGGTGATGGAGACACTATCGCTCACGGAGGCCAATAAGGATGCTATTGCGAGCAAAATAAGAGAGAGTAGGTCGGCAGAGACACAGAAAAGCCAGAATGACTGGATGGCGGAGAAGTATTTATGGGACTTTTTTCTAACGCATCGGTTTGAAAAAAAAGACGGGATGCCGACTATACCCGTGTTGGTGTTTGACCAGTTCGAAGAAGTTCTGCTCAAAAGAAAGGATGAGACGCTGCTGTTGCTGCGACAAATCTATGCTCTGATGAACAACTGCGCCTCGCAACCAGAAGGTTCTGAGGTGGAAGGGCGAGTAAGGATAGTATTTTCGATTCGAGAGGACTTTCTGTATTTGTTGGAAGAGGCAATAGACTTAAACGGGTTTGCATTGATGAAAAACAACCGTTATAGGTTGCAGCCGCTGAGCGACAGGCAAGCAATAGCTATCATTACAGAGGCTGGCAGACACGATCCAAGGGACACGTATGCGCCGCCTGACGCAGTAGACGAGAAGTTTGCCGACAAGATAGCAGAAGCAATAATCAACCATGTGCGAGAATCGTCGGGCGACGGGACTATCAGTACGCAAATTATCTCGTTGGTATGCCACCAGTTGTTTGAGAAGTTGTTGGCGGAGGGGCAGAGGCCAGTCTTAACGCTGCCATTCGTCAGCGATAAGAAAAACATGAGTGCTTCGTTGGCGGACTTCTATTTAGAAAAGACCAAGAGCCTGAGTGAGAAGGAGCGCCGATATATAGAGGACACATTGGTAGACAACGGGGTTAGGAAGTCAGTGTCGCTGAGCGACTACAAGAGGGCGTTGGGCGATAACTGGGAATATTTATTGAAAGACAATCTGGTTCATACCTACAAAGTGTCCTCGAACGCGGAGGAGCAGGTAGAAATAATCCATGACCAAATTGCAAAGGTGATAGAGGACGAGAAAGAAAAAGCACAGCTGTTGGCGACAAAGAAAAGACAACGTAGGTGGATAGTCGCATCGATGGTAGCGATACTGCTTGTAGTACTGGTGTCCCTCTTTTCGAGCCGGATGAAGAAACCGATAGTATACAACTATAAGAAATATGTAGGAAAGACTCTCACATGGCAAGGAAGACCTTACGAAATACCCAATGGCAATTTGGTACTTGAAGACTGTGCCGTTAGTCTCTATGCACTATCTGATGCTTATTTTGACACACTGACCATTAGAAGAAATGTGAAGATTAACGACGAAATAGACCCTAGAACCCTTGTTCTAGATGGGGGAATTATTAATAGTTCTTTCCCTTTTTCTTTTGACTCGCTGGAGACAATAATAATAAAGGCTCCGTCCACTTTGAAGCGTATGTGTCGTTTGTGGCGTAAAGTAATATATGTTCCCAATTTGAAAGACGTATTCATCTCAGATCCTAACTTTCGCTATGCCGACGGAACTGTGTTTGAAAAAGAAGGAGATACGGCATGGCTGCCAGTCATTAGTCGAAGGAAGCAAGTCTACTATGATAGTTCTCATTGGACTATAAGAAATGCAACTCCTTATACAATAGTTGATATTGCGAAAATCTTTGGATTGAAAGAAATTGGTTATTACGTGTTGACTTGCAGCGATACGACCAAAAAGATTCTAAACCTAAAAGACATTCCAAGTAATGGTATAATGGTTGGTGTAGACCTGCCGTGGATAGAGGAGATAGGGGACAGTTGTTTCTATAAGAAGGATAATATTCAGTTTGCCTACCTGCCCAAAACAAGAAAAATAGGAAAAGCGAATTTTTGCAGTTCGAGCTATTCTGATGATTTACAGTTAGACACAGTGTGTTTACCTGACACGGTAGTCTTATTAAAAAATAACAATTACAATTATAGTGAGCTGACCCAGTTCTCTAATTGTAATCTGCGTAGAAGTGGCTTTTCTGGCGATGTGGTATTTGTGTGTGGTGATGATAAATACAGATGGTCGGAAGCAGAACATGGTCTTGTAAAAGAGGGCAAAAGTAAGGATCCCCAAACAACTGTCAGTAATAAAATACGCCACCCAAATAACGGTGGTGAAGGATATGGTTATGACCAGCATGGTAAAATTGTGTTTCTGTCCGAATCGGTGACCATACCCAAAGATGAAGAACACGAGTTGGCATATATTACAGAAACGAGTATCATCCCTAAAAAAATAAAGGTGGAGCAGGGAAACAAAGTGTATAGAGTCTCGGACAACAAGTTGTATGTTAGATGCAATAAAACAACTGAATACTTTGGAACATATGGAACAGAAGTAGCAATACTTGCATTAGCCAATGGAAAACGTACACGACTAGAGAGGGGTGAGGCCTGGATTCCCCTTGTCAATGGGGAATATGAGGTGTTTTGGCCAGAGCCATACCATTTTCCCGAGGATGCAACCATATATGTTCCTTACGGACAGAAAGAATTTTTCAGAAGGGTGTACAGCAACAGGGTGATACGGGAGATGGGGTTGGTGAGAACTTTGGTGCTCAAAACCAAAATAAAAACATTTAGTGTTGCGGAACATATTCGCGGAGGTGTCAATATTGGTGTGACGTATGATTCAATCACTCAGACTTTATTGATAAAAGGGGAAGGGGTTGCATCTTACTGCGATGAGGAATACTTTGACAGGCCAGAAGTTAGGAAATGTAAGATTTCGATAAAGAGTGGCTTTCACATTAAGGGAAATGTGCTGTATGATGGCTTAAAGCCTATTAGATGTATTACGAATGACAAGCCCATTGTGCTGCCCGATGGGTTCAACACTTTGAATGGAAAGAAAATACATGCAGGCGTATACATACTGTTAACTGCCGACGCGATGCCGTCGGAGCCATTGTTGGAAGACCGGACAGAAAGTTACACATTTTTTGTTCCACACGGGATGAAGAGGCATTTTACTGTTCTGGAGCGGGCGGGAGCCCGTGTGGAGGAAATGAGCAGAATGCGGACAATGTGGTATAACATTCCGACAGAGTGGCTTGACGAGACGCATCACAACAAGCTAGTTAATCAGAGTTGGAATTGGAGGTATGACGGTATACCAGTGGTGATGTTCTGTGTGCTTTCATTAGTGCTGATATTGCTGGCAAATATATGGTCAAAAACCAAACACCTTGCCGAAGAAATGAGGAGTTGGAAGCAGAGAACACTACGCGGAACAATATATTTGGTGGACGTAGTGATATGTGTGGGATGCTTTGGCATGTGGTTCTTTCTTCAAAGTACATCAACACTATACCCTGCAGCAATATATGCGCTGCCCTCTGTAACGGTGCTATTGATAGTGCTGCATGGGGCAATCAGACTGTTGACCAAAAGGTTACAGGATTCCCGTGGGACGATGTCACAAAAAAAAATGATGTTGAACACATAACAACGAAATAGTATGAGGGCAAGAATATTTCTAACATTGTCGATGGTGGCACTGATTGTTTGTGGGTGCCACAGCGGAAGTGACGATGCGATGATTTTCCCTAATGTGAAAAAAGGGAAGATTGGATTTGTGGACGGAAGGGGGAAGGTTGTCATACCACATAATTATGATGGCATTGAAGTGAATAACGACGGGCTAATCAAAATGCGGTTGGGCTCAGCATGTGGAATGATAGACACGAATGGCTCTATTGTGCTTCCATGCAGATTTGATACCATCGTAGAACAGGTGGATAGTTTGTTTTCTGTTGAATATAAGTCTGTTGGAATTAGCGTTGTCAGTCCGACAAGGGTGATTTTTCCTTTTGGATATTATGAATTTGTTGGGGATTCTATGATTCTAAAGAATGGGAGCAACATATTGTTTCATGTAAGGAAGGACGGAATGCAAGGAGTCATTGACATTAACCGCAAAGAGATAATTCCAATAGAATACACGCATCTAGAAAGCTTTAGGACAGGAAACAATCGTCTACTGTTTTTTGCCATAAAGGATGGACGGTGGTTTATCCTTGACGAAGTAGGAAGTGTAAAAAAGCAATTTCGGGAAAGCTATGCAAACATGGAATATATTTGGGGGGATTCGCTTGAGGACTGTTTTTTCAAGGTAAGTATGAAGGGAATGACTGATGGTTTAATAACCTTTGATGAAAAAGTGATTATTCCGACTGGCTCCAGCTATGATAATATTATTATATTACCGACAAGAGATAAAAAATTGCTATTCTTTGATGGGAAACGGGTGTTAAATTCCAATGGTGAATGCGTTTTGGACATCTATTGTAGTAATTATGGTATCAGAGACTCTGGCTTATATAATGATAAAGAGTACTATGTGTTGAATACAGGATATGATGTACCCAATGGATTGTTTTCAGAGACAGGAGAAATATTGATACCTTTTGAATATTATAGCATCGCAAAGATTGAGGATAGTTATAATGGTATTCCCATCTTTAGAATGAGCAAGGATAACAAGTGGATGATAATGGGACTTGACGGCAAGGTATGGCTTGAGACAGAAGTGCCTATACGTTATCTTGGCAACTGCCTGTTTGCTGCAGGCTCTAACAAACAAGGGGTGATTGACATTAACAACAAGCCAATAATACCAAATGAATATGATAGGATTGACTCGGTATTAAATATTAAAGGGCGACATTATTTCAAAGTGGTCGTTGATGGTGCCTCTGGGATTGTTGACGAGAACAACAAGGCGATAATACCTATTGAACATGAATCAATTGTCAGATTCGGAAATGTATTTATTGTAGATTATCGTAACGTTTACAATAAGGAGGGTAAAAAGATTATTGATGTTGATTGTGGGCGCAGTGGGGTTAAGTCATACGGAGATTTACTTGTAATACGTCATGGAGGTTATGAAGATAAGCATGTGAGATATACTGTGCTAGATGGTGATGGAAAGATAGTTATAAGGCGTTGCGATTTGGTATATCAGTTCTACAGAAAAGGCGAATTAGTTGTTGAAGTACAAAAAGGGAGAAAATATGGACTATTGAAAAACGAGAATGACAGATGGCAGGTGAAATGGTATTGATGTGGTTATCTCTATAATTTGATTATTTGTTAATCAAAGTTTTTTTTGTATTTTTGCAAATTGAAATTATTACTCTAAAGCTTTTATCTATATGAAAGTCAAAGTAGGTATTGCGCAGATGAAATGTGTGGAGGACAAGCAGCAGAATATTGTCCGCTACACGGAGAAGGTGCGCGAACTGGCAGCGCAGGGCGCACAGATTATTTGCTTGCAGGAACTGTTTGCGTCGCTCTATTTTTGTGATGAAGAGCGATATGTCAACTTCCAATTGGCGGAGCCCATACCCGAAGGTCCTACCTGCCAGCATTTTATGGCACTGGCAAAGGAACTAGGCGTGGTGCTGGTATGCTCGCTGTTTGAGAAACGCGCCGAAGGGCTCTATCATAACACAACCGCAGTAATTGACGCGGACGGCTCGTATCTGGGCAAGTATCGCAAGATGCACATACCCGACGACCCTGGCTATTACGAGAAATTCTATTTCTCACCAGGCGACCTGGGATATAAAGTGTTCAAGACTAAGTTTGCCACGCTGGGCGTGCTGATTTGTTGGGATCAGTGGTATCCCGAGGCAGCACGCATCACCAGCCTAATGGGGGCGCAGATGTTGTTTTTCCCCACGGCTATTGGTTGGGACGTGCGACAGAACGAACACGACAACCGCGAGCAGTACGAGGCTTGGCAGACCATTCAACGCAGCCATGCGGTGGCGAACGGGGTGCCCGTTATCAGCGTGAACCGCACGGGTTTGGAGGGTGGTATGCAGTTCTGGGGCGGCAGTTTCATCACCAACGCCTTTGGCCGTGTGCTGTATCAGGCACCGCACTTGGAGGAGGCGCTGCACGTCGAGGAACTGGACCTGGACGAGAGCGACCACTACCGCCGCCACTGGCCCTACTACCGCGACCGCCGCATAGACAGCTACGCACCCATCCTCAAACGTTACATCGATGAGTAAATTAAAAATTAAAAATTAAAAAATGGCGGCAGCCTTTCTTTTAATTCTTAATTTTAAATTTCTAACGCTCTAGTATAAAGTATGACTGATTATTGCCAAATTGTCACAATGTCGTATAATTCTCCACTTCGTTGTACTCCGTTATCGAAGAACCACTGGCTCTTCTTCATCTTCGGGACGCTAGGAGTGAGTTTATTCTGTCACCGCACTGCGCAATATACGATGTTGCTCCCATTCGGTCGCGACACCGTGGAAACAGTGTTGCTCCCATTCGGTCGCGACACCGTACATTGCTTGTACGGTGTTATTAAAAATCAACCTCTCTGAGGTTGTCGAAAAATCAGTCATATATCAAACTAGAGCTATTTCTAATTATTGAAACATGACTCCAAAGGAACTAGGATATTACATGCCCGCCGAATGGGCAGAACATAAGGCAACATGGCTCAGCTACCCGCACAACGAGGATTCGTGGCCGGGCAAGATAGAGACGATATTTCCTTCCTACCATCTGTTTATTAAAGTGTTGGCGGAGGACGAGGAGGTGCATATCAACGTAGACGACCAGCGCATGGAAGACCATGTAGCTTATGCCTTGTCGGAAATTGGCACAGACATGAAGAGGGTGTTTTTCCACCAATTCCCGACCAACGATGCGTGGTGTCGTGACCACGGGCCTGCTTTCTTGCTCAACCGCAAAGATGTTAAGAAACGCGCTATGGTGAATTGGAATCACAACGCATGGGGCGGCAAGTACCCGTATGAGTTGGACACACAGATTCCGGTGCATATCTACAACTTTTTGAAGAAACAGGACGAGGCATTGGAACTGTTTGAGCCGGGCATTGTGATGGAAGGCGGCAGCATCGACGTGAACGGGGTAGGGGACTTGCTCACTACCACCTCGTGCTTGTTGAATCCTAACCGAAACCCCCACTTGAACCAAGGGCAGATAGAAGGCTATCTGCGAGACTATTACGGTGTGGAAAATATCATCTGGCTGGGCGATGGAATCATGGGCGACGACACCGACGGGCATGTGGACGACCTCAGCCGTTTCATTGCCGAGGACATCATCATCACCGCCGTGGAAGAGGATATTTGGGACGAGAACTACAAGGTGTTGCAAGACAACCTGAAGGCACTGAACAAATGCCGTCTGGCGAATGGCAAACAGCCCACCATCGTGGAGTTGCCGATGCCCGACATGGTGTTCTACGACAACCAGCGTCTGCCAGCCAGCTATGCCAACTTCTACGTGGCAAACCATAAAGTTATCTTCCCCACATATCGTTGTATCACCGACAACGAGGCTGCATATATCCTCGAAGCCTGTTTCCCCGACCGTGAGATTGTCGGCATCGACAGCACCGATATTGTGTGGGGCCTTGGCAGCTTCCACTGCCTCAGCCAACAACAACCCAAGTGAATTGAGGATTGAAATACATACCCCGCCACTTCGGGCGTGAGTTCACTAGACTTCCTTAACCCCTCTAAAGAGGGAGGGCTACCACGTGATATACAATTATCATTTTTCAATTCTCAATTTTTATCACAATAAGGCAATACCCATTTGATTTCGAATATCGAATTTTGAATATTTAATGCGGGCGAATGGCTTATTTGAATTAATTGATATCATGCAATTGCTTGGTATACTGGCTGCTTAAATTCGAGTTAAGAAAGATTAACTTTTATTTTAACGCACTATTTTGCAACAAAAACGGTTTTTTTCAGTCTATATAGGCGAACGGGGAGGATTTTGGCACTTCTGACCGTATAATGTGAAAGCGCGAAGAAAAGCCTTTCTTGAACTTTGAATTAAACCCAAATTATCAAACATTAAAAAAGAAACTATATGAAGCAGCCTATCATTTTCTCTTTCTTTGCAGCCCTAGTAGCCCTCAGTGTCGTCAGCTGTCAAAAAGACCAGGACGTCGTCACCCTCCAGGCGGTCGTCCAAAATGTCAACAACAATTCAAAAGTCTATATCAACGACCACACACCCTATTGGCATGATGGCGACCAGATAAGAATTAACGATGCCGATTACACGTTACAGAAGAGGTCAATGGCAAATTCTGCCGCAATACATGATGTGACAATCAGTACCTCAGGCTACCGTGCTATCTTCCCTGTCGGTATTCTAACCAGTAGCGATGTCAATCTCAACAGCAGCAGCTCTGTTGCCGTAACCCTACCCGCGGCACAGGTGTTTGAGATGGATGGCCCACATCAGCGTGTGGTCGTTCCCATGGGTGCCTTTATCGACAGGGGCAGCATTCTCAGGTTTCGCAGCCTCTGCTCAGTGGTGAGGGTGTATGTAAGCAACGCTACCAATGCCCAACTACCCATCACGAGCATTACCCTCACTGCCGAAGGTGCCTATCTCAGCGGAGATGGTGCTGCCACTATCACGGGCGACAGCACGGATGCTATAGCTATTTACTCTGCAACAGGTTCACATTCGGTTAACCTCTGCAAGCCAGACAACACGCCGATGAAAACTGTCGAGCCTTTGCGAGCAGAATACTTTGATGTGATAGTGCCAGAACTCTCCGTACAAAACGACTTGACAGTAACCGTTTCTACTCCCACAGGCGCTAAATCTATAACCATCGGTGATGCCACTGTGGCTCACAACACTATCACCAACGTTACTGTCAATGTGGATGGATTGACTCAAACCTCTGCCGAACTTGTGGATGGCGAGACGTTCCGAAATGCTATCCCCAGAAATGCCACAGCCATACGTTTTGAATACAACAACGCCTCTGTTACATCAGGTACCATTCTTTCCACTGATAGTTCTCCATATCCAATTTATGGCGATATGGACGGCACCACATGGGTGGTTTCTACTCCAGCCAATAAAATTAATGCCAATGCTGACTGTAAAAAAATGTTTTGGTGGAGTTCACTCACCAGTATTGATTTTGGGGATAACTTCAACACTTCCAATGTCACGGATATGTCCGGGATGTTCGGTGGCAGCAGCC
>CAMYZD010000043.1 GCA_947303735.1 uncultured Bacteroidales bacterium
ATCTTGAAGGTGTAGTACTCCATGTCGACGATGTTCTCGTCGGTCAGCTTCTGCATGGCCTTGAGAGCGTTCGGACCCTGTACGGCAAGCTGTGCCCACTGTTCGCTCTCGTTGACGAAGTCCTTACCCAGCTCCATGCCCATTTTGTCGGCTATCTGGCTCATCCAAGCCCAGTCCTTGTCGATGTTGGCGGCATTGGGCACCATGAAATACTCATCGTCGTGCACGCGGTATACGAGCATGTCGTCGACCACGCCACCCTGACCGTTGGGCAGGCAGGTGTACTGCACCTTGCCGTCGAAGAGGTCCTCGACGTTGTTGGTGGTGACATACTGCATGAAGTGCTTGGCGATGGGGCCTTTGGCGCGGAACTCGCCCATGTGGCTTACGTCGAAGACGCCCACGTTGTTGCGGACATTGTTGTGCTCTTCTACTAATCCGGTGTACTGGATAGGCATGTTATAGCCTGCAAACTCCGCCATCTTGGCTCCAAGGGAGATGTGCAAATCGGTGTAAGGTGTGGTTTTCATCTTATTGATTGATTTAATTATTATTATGAATCTATTTACTTTTTATGGAATTTGCAAATATACACATTTTTTCTTGAAAAATAGCACATTCGTCGAAAAAACTTTTTCTCTTCACTTTTGCACGATGGCTTTTTTATCCCAAATCGGTCGTTAAGGTTTATACCAATCTGCCACAAACTCTAATGACCGATTTGGAATAAAAAGTGGCTGAGCCTTTAAAGCACAGCCACTTCTTATGATGAATTGAAGAGTTACTTGACTCTATCTGACGTAGACTTTGATGGGCTTTTCGTTCCCGATGCGGACAAGATAGACGCCACTGTGGGGCAGGTCGAAGGAGGCTTCGACAGGGTGTTCGGCCGGGAGGTTGGCGACGGTGCGGCCCATCAGGTCATAGATGTGGATGGGCTGGTGGTCGGCACCTCGCACTGTAAGGTGTAATTGGCGGGTGGCAATTACATACCCGCCTGCGGATTCTGTGGGGGCGATGCCCAGAGAGTGTTGGAAGTATGCCACGAAGATGGTGTCTTGTGTGAGGATGACGGTGCGGGGATTGTCGGTGTTGTTGTCGTTCCAACGGACGAAATTGTTATGGACATAAGGAATAGCGTAGATGGTGAGGGTCTCGTTGGGTTCGTACAGACCTGTGCCTGTGGTATGTCCAAGGGATTCATTGTCAGAGATGATGCAGGCGTAGACGTGGTTGGTGTCGATGGGACAGCCTATGAGGCGTATATTGTCGCGGAAAAGATGACGAGTGAGGGTGCCCTTGATGGTGTCTTGTTCGGGGTCGGGGTTGTCGTTGTAGGAGTGATAGCAGATGGATTTGAAGTCGGATGTTGCATGGGCGTAGAACTTCTCTCCGGCGTAGCTGGGAGTGCCAGAGTTGTCGTCGATGGCGACAAGTAGATTGTCGGTTCCATTATAATGGAATTGGTTGTCGAGGACGATGTCGTTCCACCCACGGGCAAAATGCAGGGAACCTGTATATACTGGGGTGAGTTCGCTAAGAGGTAGGGGTTTGGTGGTATCGTTAAACGACTCGAGCGAGGTGTTGGCTAGATAGATGGTGCAGTTCTCTTTGTCGAGAGCGGTAGTATAGACATAGTGGAAGCTGATGGTGGAGATTGATTGTTCACCACCTACTTCAGAGGAGAGGAATATCTGCTGGGAGTAATTGTAGTTTTCGTTGGAGGTGAAGGGTAGGCCTGTACGCTCTAGGTCGGTGTTCCCGCCTATGGTCATCTGGGTGCTGTTGTTGCAAAGTTCGGTATGTACGATGGCATTGTTGGCCATTGCGCTACTATCGCCGAAGTGAGTACCATCAATGGGGTCGTAGAGTGAACGTACCGACCATTCATAGAATGAATTAGGTTCTAGATTTGTGATGGTGGCGCGGTTGGTATTGACAAGCATGTAGGTGTAGGGATCGTTGCTACCCTGCAGGCGGTAGCGGACACGATAGGCGCTAGCGGAGCCGCCCCATATGAGGGTGGCGGTGGCGGTGGTAACGTTGGAGTGTGTGAGGTTGGCTGGGCGGGTATGGTTGGTATAGCGGAAAGAAATGGTTCTACCCGGGATGGTGATGTTGGAGATGGAGAAAGTGTAATCGGGCGTGCCGTCGGACAGGTAGGGGGCTGGGTTGGTAGAAGGAGAGAATTCGGTGCGGTGGCTCAAGGAGGAGAAGAACGCCTGGCCGAGTTGGCCGTTGGTGTAACTGTCGGACGATCCTGGACGGAAGAGCCATATCTCGTCGAAAACATCGTCGCCATTGAATCCTGCGTTGCCGTTGAAACGGGTGTCGATACGGTAGACTAGCAGCCCTTTGCCTGGGATGGTACGGTCGAAGAGTTCGGTATTGTCGCGGTATTCGACCACATAGAATTGGTCAGGGTCGGCACTAGGGAAACGGTAGATGTTGGTGCCAGGGACCGAGTCGGAGACCGAGTTGAGAGTATAGGTTCCAGGGGTAGTAATAAGGGGGATGCTGTCAATCCAGTTGCCATATTTGTATTTCATGTAGGCACTCATGTTCTGTGGGGGCTTGGAGTTGGTAGCCATAAGGTCCCAGTTGCCCACGGGTGAGATTTCGGTGTTTTGGTTGTAACGGTACAGGTCGGGGGCACCTAGCGAGTGGAACATCTCATGGCAGAAGGTGCTGGGTCCAAAGTAGTCGGCACCAGCTCCTTCGAGGGCGAAGTTGAAGGTGTTGACCTGCTTGCCGTTAATGTAGACATCGTGCCCATAGAGGTTCCATTTGTGAGGCCAAAGGAGGTCGTTCCAGCCAGTGTATGAGCCTTTGACAACAAAGTTCACGTTGTCGATATACCCATCGTTGTCGCAGTCAAGGATGTAATGGCTGGGGACGGGGGAAGAGTCGTTGATGTAGTTCACTGCGCCGACGAGGAGTTCAAATTCGCGGTTGGTGCGGTCGGAGTAATCGGTATAGCCTATGGTGTTGTCTTCGTTGTATGGCAAGAAGTAACTGCGGGGATGTGGCGACTGGTAGGAAAGAATGGTGTTGCTGTCGGGGGTGGGGGCGTAGTATGTGCGGACAAAGAGCTTGTTGTAGGAGACATGCTTGAAATAGTTATAGACAGAGGTTGTACTCTCGGTGGTCGAGTCGCTCCACATCTGGTCGATAGAAGCGAGAGAGCGGGAGTAGGCTGAATCGTCGGCAAAGCGAATGAAGATAACCAGGTTGCAATAGTCACCGTGGTTGCGGCCGCTAGTCTTAGGTTGCGCAATGCGGTATTGCTCGGGGATGACCCATGCTTGACGACGTTCTTCCCATTCCGATTTGGTAATCGTCAATCCAGGCTTCACTCCGAGAGTGGAAGGATCGACCGTACCGACACGGTAGGACGAAGGCTGCAGACCTCCGTTAGGAGCAGGAATGGCGTAAACCCAGTAGCCGGCATGGTCCTGGACAATAGTGTAGTTGTTAGCATCATGAAAGCGATGGTAACATTCGTCGCCTGTTACAAAGAAGTGAAGGGTGTCGCCCGAAGGTTGGATTTGGTTGACGGGCATTTTCTGTACGTAGACTGCCCGGGCGTTGAACGAAAGGGCAACCAGCAGTGTGAATACAAAAGTTCTTACTATTAATTTCATTTGGTACATTATTTATTATCAATTAAAGCATAGACAGATTTTTTGAGGCATAGAGCCTGCAGTATACCTCGCAATGCGAGATATACCATGAAAGCGGTCCAGAGGATATTGTTCCAGACTTGTTGATATGATGAAGAGTCGATTTGTTGATATGGATGAAGATAGAAGTGTTTCAACCCGAAGTAGACGGCAAAGAATGCTAGCGTGGCGACAAACATGCAGTTGCGCATGGCGCGCGATGCGGTAGCACCAACAAAAATGCCGTCGAACAGGAACGCGGCAAAGCCACAGACTGGGATGATAAGGGTCCAGAACATGTAGACCTTTGCTCCGTCGATGATAATGGCCTCCTTACTAAAGATGCGCAGGAACCAGTCGCCTCCAACGGCATAAAGCCCCGTAAACAGCAGGGTGAGCGCCAATCCCCAGCAGAGCAAAAGCCTGATGGAGAGATGAAGCGAGCGGCTGTCGCGCGCTCCGATATAGCGTCCTACCAATGATTCGCCCGCATAGGCGAAACCGTCCATGATATAGCTGAAGAGGGTGAAGAACTGCATGAGCAGGGCGTCGATGGCAAGCACCTCCTTGCTAATATGTCCGCTGGCGGCAGTGATGAAGGTGAACACGGTGGCTAGGCACACGGTGCGGAGGAATATATCGCCGTTCACCTTAAAGAATCGGCGCAATTCGGGCCAGTGCAGCGAGTCAACAACAATTTGCTTTGCCCGTTCTTGGGCAGAATATTGACGTTCGGACTGGTGGGAATAGTGTGAGAAAACCCAACCGTATTTCTTTACCATAAAGAAGAGACCTACGGCCAGTCCGCTATATTGGGCTATGACGGTGCCGAGGGCGACACCCCGGATGTCCCAATGCAGCACCAGTACGAAGATTAGGCTGCAAACGATGTTCACCGTGTTGAGGAATATGGCTATCCACATGGGCAACTTTGCATTCTGCATGCCGATAAACCACCCTTTGACGGCATATAGCCCCAAGGTGGCTGGGGCTGCCCAGATGCGCACAAAGAAGTAGGTCAGCGCCAGTTGAAGGACATCAGGTCCGTCCTTCACTTGGAAGATGAGCAATGAGAGGCGGCTGATTGGCCACTGCAGCAGGAGTAGTAGCAGGGCTACTCCCAGCGCAATGGTGATAGCCCGCACAAAGATGCGCACGGCTCCGTCCATATCGTTGGCACCGTAGGCCTGGGCGGTAAAGCCGCTAGTGCCCATGCGCAGGAAACCGAAGTTCCAGTATATTAGGTTGAATATCTGTGTGCCGATGGCGATGGCACCTAGGTGGGCGGCACTGAGATGACCCACAATAGCCATATCGACCATGCCAAGCAAGGGCACGGTGATATTGGTGATGATGTTGGGCAGTGCCAGACCGAGGATGCGTTTGTTCATCCTTGTCTATTGCAGATTACATTGAGCCGAGTTGATAATCTCGCGGGTGGCCTTGTTTGATACAAAGGCAATCAGATGGCAGTTGTCCGTCACCCACTGGTCACTTATGCTGACAGGAAGGATAATCATGCGCTTGGTCCCTTGGTTGCCATCGGCCACCACGTCGATGCCCCAGGCATCGGTTGCCACTTCGCGTAGCACGTGGTTCTGCTCGTAGTTCTCAATCTCGATGATACCTTCGGCAGTGCGGCTCTCTTGGGTGGTGTAAATCTTATCTTCAACAACCATGAGGGTTAATGTCAAGGCCTCGGGGACAGTCTTCTTAAACTCTATATGTACCTCGGCGTTGTAGTTGTCACCGTCTTGGACACATGCAAGGGTCATGCCCACCTTGGGGTCGGAGGCCAGGATGGCGTCGATCTTGTCGTCGAAGCGTACCTGTGGGTCTATAATGTCTAGGCTGCTCTCGTCGGCCTTGGCTCGGTTGAGTAGGGCTGAAGGCAGGTTTTGGGAGGTGGAGAAGAAGGTGTTGAACCAGATGCTGCCCTTCTCGTTGCGGAGGTCTTGCTCGCCATGGAGGGGTTTGCCAAAGTTGTTAGGCACATGAATAGCTGAAATAATTAGCTGGTCACCATACTTCTCACCTAGGTCGTGCAGGACTATGTCGGCGTTGGGACAGTTGACACAGCGCACACCTGTGTATTTCTCTACAAAGGCACGCTGTACAGAAGGGACTGTGGCCTCGCTGTCGTACCATGTGCCAGAGGCACCAGCAAAGACTACGTATTCGTTTTCGTCTATCTTGTCGCAGGCGGTGATGAGTAGCAGGCTGGCAGCCAAAAGGGATAGTATTGAAAGACGTTTCATATTTCTTTGAATTCTTTTATTCTTTAATTCGTAAATCTGATTACACATTCACACATTTAAAAAGATGTAGTAAGGCTGAATGTGAGGCCGTTGCTGGCGGGCACCTGACGGCACACGCCGCCAATGCAGAGCAGGCCTTCACGCTGTTTGCCATAGCCTAGTTGTAGGCGGGTGGCACCATGGTTATAGCCTATGCTGACGTTGTAGTAGTTGCCAATACCGTCACGATAGGCATACTGGTCACTGACTGAAACGAACCATGCACTGGTGAAGTTGTATTCCACCAACCCCATAATCCAGTCGCCGCATCGCTTGTCGTCCACGTTGGGGTCGTACTTGCTGTCGCTGCCCATCCATTCGGCTTCAAAACGTATAACGTTCTTCTTATTGATTTTCCAGGTCACGTCGCCCACCAGGATATGGTTGTGGTGAAGGGCACCACCGTGTCCCTCTACTACGGGGTTGAATATCTGGTAGCCGTAAGTGCAGTTGAGTTTGACTGCGCTACTGATTTTCTTGGCCACTTCCACCGAGGCATCGGCATAATAAAGGTCGCCCGTCTTGAACCATTCTGACTCATAGCCCTTGGTACCAGCTCCTCCGACAAATTGGGTGTCGAGACCTGTGATGATGGAGCCGTTGATGTGGATATCGGTTCCATACTGGCCGCCGAGCAGGGTCTTCTTCTTAATCTTGTACATCACGTCGCCTTGCAAGCCCATCTCGCCAGTGGTCTGTGTGGCATATGGATACATGCTGAGGAAGGCATAGGTGTGCTGCTTGGTGATGGCAGGGATGTAATTGATATAGAGCATCTCGCCACTTTCACTGCGGACCGACTTAAAGCTCATGTTGTCCACACGTTTAGCCTGAACGTTAGCACTGAACCCTTTCTGTGAGTAGCTGGCGTTGACCATCAAGGCTTCGCCTTCGCGGTAGATAAAACTGTTCATCACACTCGGGTCTTGACCCTTGTGGGCATATTCGGCCTGAAGGCTCCAGTTGCCGTAGGCGAGGTCCATACGTACGGCACCTGCACCCACGTTGAGCGGCAGGTTGAGGCGGTAGGAGGGATTGTCGGGGAAGGCGATGGTTTGGTCGTCTTCATATTTGCTCACAAATCCTGCACCCAGAGTGGCACGGAAGCGGCTTTCTGTCAGTGGTTTGATGATGCTATTGAGGTTCACCTCACCATCGATGCCGCGTACCAGTCCTTCGCCATAGCTCCAGAAATAGCGCTGCTTGCCCGCCAATGCCTTGATGCTGACACCGTCGAACGGACGCAAGGTGACATTGAGTCCACGAAGCGAATTATCTATACCGAGGTATCTGTCCTCATAGGCACGCAAAATCATTCCGCTGCCAAACTGCTCATAAAAGTTACCAGCTGTGACACTCAGGCGGTCGCCTTGGTAGCTGACGAAGTAGTTGGCAATGCCCTCGCCTTTGTAGCGGTTGTCGAAACCAAGCATGGGGTTGTGATATGACTCAAAGCGAAGGCCGGCGCTGAAGTTTCCATTGGTATAGAGGATGTCGGCGCGGGCGTTGGATAACAGTTTCTCAGGAACATTCTGTGCCCCGATGACACTGTCGGCAGATGATATCTGACCGTCGAGTTGGATATTGCCAGTCACACGGCCACCCATGATACCTTGGGCATGAATAGTTGTACCCCCTAACACCAAGGTGACGAGGAGCAGGAGGCGGGGTGATTTGTATAGTAAATTCATATTTATAATTGTTGTTTGATTGCATTGTATCTGAACACCTGAAAACTTGATTACTTGAAGGTCTTTGGCAATGTCAGACTCCCAAGCAACCAAGCTCTCAAGCTATCGAGTTGTCTATCTATTCTTCTGCGGCGGCTTTCTTTACGGCTTCAAGCAGTTCCTCTTCGCTGCCTTCCACAAATGAGGTGTGCTGCCACACTATCTCGCCCTTGCCGTTGACAACAAAGGTATGGGGCACGTTCACCACGTTCATGGCACGCTTAAAGTCTTGGTTCGGGTCGAGATACACCTCGTATTCCCAACCGTTGCCGTCTACGTGGGGCTTCACGCGCGATGCGCTACGGGCATCATCAATAGAGATAGCCACCAGTTTTACTCCCGTCTCTTCCTGCCATTCCTCATACACCTCTTTGATGGTGTTGAGCTCGCGGTTGCAGGGTTTGCACCACGTAGCCCAAAAGCTGATAATCATAGGCTTGCCATCGTTTTGGATAGCAGAGGTCTGCACCGAAGTGCCGTCCAAGGCCTTGATTGTAATGTTCTGCGGGAGTTGGGCATTCTGTGCCAAAGCTATGCCGCTGAGAGCGATACATGCAAGTGTTAGAATTAACTTTTTCATAGGGATGATGATTGTTTATTTCTTTTAATTATTTTGTATTCTAATTGTTGTTTTTATTGCAATGTTCATACTGTAGTCTTGAACATAAATGGGTTACTATATTTAGGGTGTTATCTCAATTTAATTGATTAGTGGGTTGTGGAGCTGAGGGAAGTAACAGGGAGAGTAGTGCCTGCCGGGTAGGAGTGTCGGGCAGGGCGTTCAGTGCGTTGGTGGCCTGTTGGATATGATGGTCAATAATAGGCAGGGGGTTGATCGAGGCAAGAAGCGTGGCATCATGTCGACTGTCAATGTCGTGTATGTCGTCGCGGATTTGGAATGCCAGTCCGTAGTGATAACCGAAGTCTCTCATTGCTTGTCGATAGGGCGACGGGGTGTCGGCTACCAAACTGCAGGCACCCAATTCGCAGCAGGCTGATAGGAGCGATGCGGTTTTACTGCCGATGATGTCGAGATAGGTGGCTTCGTCAAGTTCGTGACCGGCGTGGGCAAGTTGTTTGAGTTCTCCCTCGCATAGGGTGACTACCGTACTGTTGACTATGTCGGTGGCAGCGTCGTCCTGTATTTGATGCAAGGCATCCATGGCCTGCGCAAGGTAATAGTCGCCACATAGCACAGCCACTTGGTTGCCCCAACGGTGGCGTACCGAAGCGTGTCCGCGTCGCATGGAGGACTCGTCCACCACGTCGTCGTGCATCAGTGTGGCATTGTGTAATAGCTCCACCACAGTGGCCGCTAAGATATGTTTGTTTGAAACTGTGCCACACGCATGGGCTGAAAGAAGTACCAGCAAGGGACGCAATTGCTTCCCATGGAACTGGTCAAGATACTCTTCCACCTCTTTGAGCAGTGGCACCGTGCTTTGAGTGCGTCGACGATACTCTTGTTGGAAGGCCTCGAACGAGGGTTTGATGGGTTGCGTGAGTTGGGCGATAGTCATAGTAATATAGTAAATGGGTTTCAGTTGAGGTGCATGCCGGTTGTGGTGACTAGGGCTATACGCTTGTCTAGTTCGTCATGGATAAGTATTTCGTACACACAGGTGCTGCTGCCTTTTTTGACGCAAGTGGTCTCTGCAATCAATAGACTACCTTTTGTCTGCCCGAGGTAGTGGATGCTGCTGTTGAGTGAGACCCATTCCAGCGGAACATCGTCTACAAGGCAGTGGCTGTTGGCAGCGATAGCAAAGGCTAGGTCGGCCAAGGTGAACATGGCTCCTCCCATCACAGCCCCCATGGCATTGCGATGCAACGGGGTGAGCGTCATCGAGCAGCGGGCGTAGCCTTCCTCAGCAGCCTCGATGCTTATGCCTGTTGCCTCTGTGGCGTAACGGTCGTGGGCAAATCGTTCCTGTGCTTTACGCGTTAAATTCGTCATAGTATTGCGACAGCTTGTTGTATAGGGGCTTCGACACCTTTACCAGCGGCATACGCAGGTTGTTGGATATCAGTCCCTGTATCTCTAGCAAGGCCTTGATGCCCGCAGGGTTGCCCTCCTCAAAGATGGCGTTCATCAGTGGCAGCATGCGGTAGTGCAGGGGAAGGGCCTTCTTCAGGTCTCCTTTCTGTGCGTATTTCACCATCGACGACATCTCTTTGGGCAGGGCGTTGGCAATAACAGAAATCACGCCTGCTGCTCCCAGCGTCATCATTGGGTAGGTGAGGGCATCATCGCCTGAGATGACCAAGAACCGCTCCGGCTTGTTCTTGATAATCTGCATCACTTGTGCAATATTGCCCGAGGCTTCCTTGATGCCCATGATGTTGGGGCATTCGGCAGCCAGCTGCAGGGTGGTGTCGGCAGCAATATTTACTCCTGTGCGTCCCGGTACGTTGTAGATAATCACCGGCACGGGCGACGAGTCGGCTATCTGCTTGAAATGTTGTGCCAGGCCACGCTGGTTGGGCTTGTTGTAATAGGGGGCGACGGAAAGGATGCCGCTGATACCGTCGAAGTTGGTGTTGGCAATGGCATCGGTGACGGCCAATGTGTTGTTGCCGCCCAGCCCTAGCATGATAGGGCAACGTCCGGCCACGGTCTCAATAATGAAGTCCTGTAGGGCATGACGCTCCGTGTCGGTCATGGTGGCTGCTTCGCTGGTGGTGCCTAGGGCAACGATATAGTCCACACCGTTGGCGATAAGACGGTTGATAAGGGCCTCCAACTTGCTGAAATCAATGGATACTGGTTTTCTGAATGGGGTTACTAGGGCTACGCCTGTTCCTATAAATGGGTTTTTCATATGGAGTGTTATTTTTTATCTATCGTTGTTAATAATTTCCCGTCGGGGTCTTACGGATTTCCATCAAAACATTGAGCATGTTGGTAAGGTATTCCGATAGCACCATCGGGCCGTTGCCTCGAATTATTAGGTCGTAGGTGTTGAGGGTTCTTTCCTCTGTGGGTTGGGTAGTGTCCTGGTAGGCAATACGAAGGTTGGATGAGGCAGCCAGCGTAAAGTAGAGTCCAAATGGGTTGTCGAGAGGTGTGGCGTTGATGATTAGGTCGTAGTGGTAGTTGGTGAACTGATTGGCATAATCAGGCTTGGGTATTCCGTATTTATCTATTTCCGTGTCGGGAGGTGTCTCTATTTTTCTGACAGTTATTCCATTACGACTCATCTGAGATATGAATTGCGAGAGGGTGATTCGCTCTTCTTCCGTGGGTGGCAGTGTGATGATTCCCATGGTTCGCATGTTGAAAAGATGAATAATCCGCGACTTATGCTGCTTGGCTGCTAGTTTCAGCAGTAAGTCTTTTCTAAATTGGTCGCGTATTTTCTCTATGGGATTCACTGTTGGGTGGGGGTTTTAGTGAGTTTGAAAGTGGTTCTGTGCAGGGGGGTGGGGCCGTACTGGCTCAGTGCGGCATAGTGTGCGGCGGTGGGATAGCCTTTGTTGCCGTCCCATCCGTATTGAGGATATTGTTGGTGCAGTTGTTTCATATAGTCGTCGCGGTAGGTCTTGGCCAAGATGGAGGCGGCGGCAATCGAGAGGTATTTTCCGTCACCCTTTACTATGGTATAGTAGGGGATGAGGCTTTCGTTGTAAAAACGATTGCCATCGATAAGTAGCAGTTCGGGGGTGAGCTCTAGCTTGGCTACGGCAAGGTTCATCGCATGCATCGAGGCCCGCAGTATGTTGGTACGGTCTATCTCTTCAGCCGATACCGATGCCACGGCCCAGGCCAAGGCATCGTGCTCTATCTCTTCGCGCAGTTCATAGCGCTGCCGCTCGGTCAGTTGTTTCGAGTCGTTCAGTCGCTCGTTGTGGTAGTCTTTGGGCAGCACCACTGCTGCGGCATAGACAGCCCCAGCCAGGCAGCCACGACCCGCTTCGTCGCAACCGCATTCTATCAAATCGGGTGTGTGTTGTGATAGCAGCATTACGACAGAATCCTCCACATGACAAACAAGATAATCAATACAACAAAGAATATGTTCGAGCCAAACTCCTTGCGCTTCGGCTCGATAAACAGCGAGGTGCAGCAGCAGGCAAAAGGTAGAGCAAAAGCCTGAGTGGGAATGGGCACCACGCTGGTGTAGAGCATGTAGGCCACACTGCCCAACAGGAAGAGAAGGATAGTGGATATGTTTTTCTTGAAATTGATATTGCGGTTCTGGCTGTTGACAAACACCGCCCCGAGCCCCATTATCAGTATAAGCAGAAACAATCCGCTGCCCACCCATTCTATCCAACCACCTCTGGCAATCAAATGTATATCTGTAAAGCTATATAGTATCAAATAGTTGCGATAAAACATCTGGTCGTTGAGGAAGAAGATGGTTTCCACGATTATATAGGGTGCTAAGATACCTAGAATCAACATCGTTGTATCGCGCCAACTGTAGAGGCTGTAGTTGAACATACTGGCTACCAACCCTATGAAAAACACTGCCATGGCAGGGCAGAAAAGGGTGGCAAGGGCTATGCAGGTGGCGGAGCCAAACACCTTGTCCAACGGCAGGGAAAGGAGCGTGCCTGTCAGCATCAGTTGGTCAAGGGCAAACAAGAGCATCAGATTGCCTAGCACGATAGGGGTGAGGTTGGGACTCCCCAGACTCATGGCAATGACGTAGAACAACATGGGCAGCAGGGTGCTCTGGTTTATCATCTTATGCCGGTACAGCATGGCATTGAACAGAAAACCCTCTACCAGCACCAGCACAAATCCTACAATCGAGCCCACCAAGGGTGGGAATAGGCCAACCAACCAATAATAGAGATGGCCGCCCCCTACCATGAGTATGGGGGGCGGCGTAATGAATGAACCCATCCACATCGCCAATGCCACAATCAGTATGACGACAATCTGTAGAAATACATTAGTGCGAAATATCCTTAACATGGGATGTGGGATTATAGGGTACTAATGGACTAAGCGTGCGGTGCGGGCACCACATTTGACGATATACACTCCGTGAGGCAGCTGGCGAAGGTCTATCTTACCTTCCATCACCACCTCTTGGGTCAGCAGTCGACGGCCGTCGATGCTGTATAGGGTGACGCTCTCAGGCGAGTGGCTTCCCGTCAGGACGGTAACTTGCTCGTTGGCAGGGTTGGGGAAGAGTTGCAGCGACTTGGCAAACCATTTCTCGTCGGCTTGGTTGATGTCCACGTGGGCCAAAGCCTCGTTGACAGCAGCCAGTGCGTCTGCCTTGCCCCATCCCCAGATGTTGCTCATGCTGTCTCTCTCATGCAGCGGACCGGTCCACTCGTCGTTGCGGGCGGTCTGACACAGTATGTCACGCACATGTCTGGGCGAGAGGTTGGGATTGGCTTCCAGCATCAATGCCACGATGCCTGTCACGGCAGGGCCGCTCATCGAGGTGCCCGACATACGGGCCCAATGGTAGGGACGGGTGGCATAGTCGTAGGTCATCACGTAGGTGTACACCTCGGTAGTGAACGAGTTGAGCGACGAGACCACACTCATGCCGGGGGCTGAAATATCGGGCTTTTGTCTGCCATCAATGATTGGGCCGTGACTGGAGAAGGAGGCAATCATACCGGCTTCTCTTGTCCCGTCAGGTTTTTTACGGTCGGCTCTGTGGGCAGCCACAGCGATGCAACCTTCTGCGCAGGCGGGTTCGCCGATGCCGTAGTCGTCGTCACCCAGGGTATAGTTGAGCGAACGCCCTTGTGTGAACCGTGACCCCATGTTGCCAGCCCCATTTTCAAGGTTGGTCATGTTCCATACATGCACTCTCCCTTCTTCGGCGGTGGAGGCTACCTGTATCTTATAGCTGCACTTGGCAATATTGATAAGAATGTGGGGGCGGTTGTTGAAAACATTGGCACGCTCTACCGTGATATTGAAAGGCATGGTGTCGCCTGTGGCTGTAGTTAGGGCGCTGTCGAGGTAGAAATCGCCGTCGGCGGTGTTTACCCAACGGAAGCATACAGAGTCGTCGCCATTGAGCATCGCAAACGAAGCCTCAAACGACTTCCCTGGCTCGCCCCACATGATGATGCCTTGGCCTATCTCATGCGCGCCGTAATATTCTGCCTGTGAACGTAGGGTGTCGTGTTGGCCGGTAGTGAAGGTCTTAGAAATATGGAAGTTGTCGTCGCCGCAGTTGCCACCGCTGGTGACAAACACGATTCCGCTATCGGTCAAGTTGTTGATGGCTTGGCTCACCAATGAGGTGCCATCTATAGGACCAAGGGTGTACATGCCCCAGCTATTGTTGATAACCAGGCGCTTGCCCTCTTCCTTTGCCACATCTTTCATCCACGACACTGCGTCGATCCAGGCGGCCCCGTTCAGATAGAACGATGCGAAGAGCAGGTTGGCGTAAGGTGCCTGGCCGGTATAGTTGCCATCGATACCACGTCCGGCAGCGATGCCCGCCACATGGGTGCCATGGGTGGCATAACCATAGAGGCCGAAGGTGTCGCACTTGGCCTGCAGGAGGTCGTGACGGGTGTCATATAAATGGCCATAGTCGAACCCCTCGGGGGCAGGGCCTTGGATTCTGAACTGGTCCCAGGCACGTAGCAGGCGGCGGTTAGAAGCGCCGTTGTTGTTGTAGTTGGGGTGGGTATAGTCAAAACCCCAGTCGGTTATGCCAATTAGGACTCCCTCACCGGTATAGGCCTGGGGCAGCCCCGCACCAGCCTGTACGCTGTCGGTCTGGGTGTCATAACGGGTGCTGTTCATTGTCGGGGCGACAGCGAAGGCGACGCTGTATTGCAGTATGTCGGCATTGGCGTCGAGGAGTGCCACCTTGTCGGGTGTGAGGCGCAGGGTGACGATGTCGCCTGCCTGCGAACCCACCACGATGCCTTGGGCTTTCAGCCGTTGGGCGTCAAATTGTTTGCTCACTTTGGCCAGAAGCCTCATTTCCTGTTTGTCGCCCGACTTGGTAGCCTGGTTGGCATTCATTATCTTCACTTGGGTGACGGCATCGCCCTTGCCGTTGGAATTCAGCTTCACGGATTGTCCCATGGCGGTCATCCCTACCAGCAGGAGAGCCAAAATAATACTTTTTCGCATGTTTCTATTATTTGTTGAGATGTTATAATCTAATTACTGTTCTATCATTTGTTTAGTGTTTATCTAGCTTAGTCTAAATACTTGGTGACCTTGCCTTCTTCGTAGATGGCGTGTGTGGACTGGCCTTTAGGGTCGGTATAGGTGCCTTTGCCATGGTACTTGCCATCCTTCCAACCACCCACGTACCGAGCCCCAGAGGGATACACATATTCGCCATGCCCCGAAATCATGCCTTGATGCCATTGGCCGGTATAGGTGGACCCGTCGGGCCAAGTACGTTTGCCTTTACCATCGGGCACTCCGTTCACCAAGTCGCCTTCATATTTGCCACCTTGGGCATAAGTGAAGGTGCCGTTGCCTGTCTGATTTTCTCCGTCGGTAAACACAGCTGTGAGTATGTCGCCATTGGCATAGAAGAAAGTGCCTTTGCCTATCATCTTGCCCTCTTCCCAATTGCCCTCGTAGCGGCCGCCGGTGACATATTGGTATACTCCTTCGCCATGAGGCTTCCCCTTCCACCACTGTCCTTCGTAGATGTCGCCTGTGGCAAATTTGTATACCCCTTTGCCCTGTTGCCGGCCCTTTAACCACTCTCCCTCATAGATGTCGCCGGTGGCAAAACGCATGATGCCGTGGCCCGACGGACGGGAAAGCCCGTCATACGTTCCAGTGTAAACATTGCCACTGCTGTATCTCATAGAACGAACATTCTGTGCATAACAAAACTGACTGACTGTTAGTGCAGTGAGTAACAACAGGAATGTTAGTCTGGCTTTCATTGACGGGTATTATTTTTTTGCAAAGATACACAAAAAAACTGTATCGAAGCAAAAAAATAGGTTGCAGATTATTTTTTTATCAACCTCAGACTTAGCTGTGGTTGTTTTTGGAATGCTTGCTAATGTGCTGGATGAAAAATAATAGAAAAGCTAATTATTTCGCCCGATTAAATCGCCAATTTCTTCTGATTGTATCGCCTAATACGCCTAATTATATCGCCTAATACGCCTAATTGTATCTCCGATTTCGCCCCATTGTTACGCCTGCCTTTTCGTTGTAAATACCCTTTGTTTCTCCTGTCACGCCAAGCTCTTCACAGCCTCAACTCAGCCTCAACTCGGAAGAAATCTGAGTTGAGTCCGCCCTGCCTATACCCTTTATTCAATCTGTCTTCATTCCTTATTTGATTCTTTATCGTTACAGCAAGCGAAAAAGCTCTGTTTTTACAATTTAGACCACGAGCCAAAGGCCTAGCAACAAGGTGGTTTGAGGGGCGATTGGGGGTAAAAAATAAGAGTTGGTAGGGTGGTAGGGTGGGACAAAAAAGTTGAGTGGAGGGGAAAGAAAGTTTTTCACGTCATAAATTGATGGGAAACATTATGTTAGGACGCTTTCAACAATTCGACGTGTTTTCTTTTTTTTGTTTATTTTAGTCATTTGGAATAAAAATAGTATCTTTGCAAATTATTCATCATTTGTATTTTTACTAAAACAAATAAAAATATGTCTACAAATCAGATAGTTAATAAGGATGACATTGTCGTCCGCTTTGCTGGCGATTCTGGTGACGGTATGCAGCTGTCGGGAACCCTTTTTTCCGATGCCTCAGCCCTTACAGGTAACGACATCGCCACGTTCCCCGACTATCCCGCCGAAATCCGTGCTCCGCACAACACCATCGCCGGTGTGTCCGGCTATCAGGTGCATGTCGGCAACCACATCTACAGCTCGGGCGATAAGTGCGACATTTTGGTCGCTATGAACCCCGCATCCCTCAAGTCCAACATGAAGTGGGCTAAGAAGGGTGCCACAGTCATTGTGGATATCGACACCTTTACCGACGAGGCTTTAGAGAAGGCTGGCTACAAGGAGAATCCTTTCAGCGACGAGATGGAGCGCGACTACACCATCGTCAAGGCTCCCGTCACTTCCTTTACTGCCCGTATCGGTCAGGAGCAGGGTGCTGACAAGAAGACCGCCGACAAGTGCCGCAACATGTTTGCCCTCGGCATCATCTTCTATATGACCCACAAGACGCTCGATCAGACGTTTGCCTATCTGGAGCGTAAGTTTGCTAAGAAACCCGACGTGGTGAAGCTGAACAAGGCTGTCCTGACCGAGGGTTACGAGTATGCCGACAAGCTGGAGGTGGTCCACGGACACATCTTCGAGGTGGCAAAGGCAACTGAGATGCCCAAGGGCCGTTACCGCAATATCACGGGTAATGTTGCCACTGCTTGGGGTCTGTTGGCTGCCGCCGAGCGCAGCGGCCGTCGTCTGTTCCTGGGCAGTTATCCTATCACCCCCGCTACTGATGTGATGGTTGAGCTGGCCAAGAACAAGGGCTTGGGCGCCCGTGTGTTCCAGGCCGAAGACGAGATCGCAGGTATCTGCTCCGCTATCGGCGCGAGCTATGCCGGCGCATTGGCTTGCACCAGCACGTCGGGTCCTGGTCTGTCGCTGAAGAGCGAGGCCCTGGGTCTGGCTGTGATGACCGAGCTCCCCTTGGTCGTTGTCGACGTGCAGCGTGGCGGTCCCTCCACGGGTCTGCCCACCAAGACCGAGCAGAGCGATCTGAACCAGGCTCTGTATGGTCGTAACGGCGAGGCTCCCCTCATCGTGGTGGCCGCCAGCAGCAGCGCCAACTGCTTCTACTGGGCCTACACCGCTGCCAAGCTGGCATTGGAGCACATGACCCCCGTCATCCTGCTTACCGACGGTTATTTGGGCAACGGCTCGCAGCTGTTCCGCATCCCGAAGGTGGCCGACCTGCCGAGCATCACTCCTCGTCTGGCCAAGCCCAACGATCCTAACTACCGTCCGTTCCGTCGCGACCCCGAGACTTTCGCTCGCGAGTGGGCTCTGCCCGGCATGGAAGGTCTGCGCCACCGCGTGGGCGGCTTGGAGAAATGCCCCGACGGGCCTCTGAGCACCGACCCCGAGAATCACGCCTTGATGACCTACAACCGTCAGGAAAAGGTGAACCGCGTGGCCAACTATATCCCCGATCAGGAGGTGACGGGCAATCCCGACGCCGACCTGTTGGTGGTGGGTTGGGGCGGCA
>CAMYZD010000044.1 GCA_947303735.1 uncultured Bacteroidales bacterium
AAGAAACAACATGCAGATAGTCTTCTCCATAGGTCACGCGTGGTAACAGCCTGTTCTGGACGTTGCAGTCAAGAATAGCCGGAATCCACAAATTAACGAGACGAAGAGTGAAAATTTCTTGATGGCCTTTGCTTATATTGGGGGCAAAGGCAAACATTTTTTTGTCCAGTTTGGAAAAAAGTTGTAATTTTGCACCGTCAAACACCTCTATGCCCACAAGGGTGAAGGGTGGGCGACAGGACATATAAGAAAGACGTTGTAACGGCGTTTTATCTGCGGCTGATAGGAATCTCGCAAGTTCATCTTTAGCTTCGCAATAACGCAATGTACTACGTCCATGGTTGGTGTATAGTATTCATACTATATCCATAACGCGTGGGCTTCGGCATTGCTTATTCTAGGCTAAAGGGCAATGCGAGAGCCTCTATCAGCGGGATAAGCAAAGTAGCAGATTCCCGCGCTTCTTTTTTATATACCCTTCAAACAAGACATACAATATTACTATGGCGTATAGGGAATCACCGCTACCAAGAAGTTGCACCCGACACGGATACAGGGTTAGTTGTCATGGGTAAAGGGAAAAGAAGTTTGTCCTTTGGGAGAGGTCTTGTGACGATAATGCTAATGGTTGTGGCATTATTTGTTGGAGGATGTGAGAAAGAGAAAGACCCAATTCAATCCGACGAAGTGTACATCAACCCAGAGTATGTCCCGATAGACTGGGATAATTCGACATTGTTGTCTTCGGACGACAGCGCGGGAACCTATCGGATTCAATTTGAAGGTCAGGTGCCGGAGGTCACTCCGGGTTCCATCCTTGCCATCGACAGGGACACCGTAGTACGGTACATCTTTGTCGAATCGGTGGATGTAAGCGGTAATACGATGGAAATTACCTCCACCGAGGCTTATTTGACAGACATCTTTTACGACTCGGAGTTTACCTTGTCCACCGACAACGAGGCCAAGTCAAGAGGCAAAGGGGCTGTGTTTCATCCCGTAGAGGCATATTCTCTTGGCAAGGACGGAGGTTATAGCCTGTTGTTCAAGGGCGGACATCGAAAAAGCGACACAAGGATAACGGGAAACCTGTGGCGGGTGGACTGGAATAACGATGGCCAGCCGCTTCTGTCGGGCGACCATTACGCCGTTTATATGGATCGAATGAACTTCGACCTTAGCATTGACTTAGAACTTTACATGAACTTTGGAGGAAGGACATTGTTGGCGGTGGCTGGCAGCGCCCTGGAGCGTTACAGGAGCAAGGCGTTGGAGGTGAAGTCCGCGCTGGTGGGCACGTTCAATACAGAACAAGTGATACGGTGCGATATCTTCGGCAGCTGTAGCTACAGTCCGGGCTATGATATCTGGAAGCACAATCTGTTTGCTCCAGTATACGTCAAGTTTGTGGTGAGCGGTGTGCCTGTTGTTATCACATTGCGGTCCGACCTATACCGCGAGGTGGAGCTTTCAGCAAGTGGTCAGATATCGGCCTATACGGGCTTTGTGGACCATGGAGAGGGGCGTCTCGGTTTCGAATGGAGCCAGACGGGTAAGATGGAACCGATACACTCGTTCAACCAGCGGTTTGAAGTAGTGCCTCCAACACTTGAAGGGCGTGGTGTGGCGGCGGCCAAGGTGTGTGCCTTCCCGCGGATTAGCCTGATGCTGTATGATATTGTCGGGCCGTCGTTCGATTTCATACCGTATCTTTCAGACACAGTGCGTGGAGGCTTCCGGGAACAGATGCTGGGGCAGAGCAACGACTACTGCGCTTGGAGTTTCGACAGCCATGCGGGGCTGGATTTTAACTGCGGCTTGAGCCTGAGATTCTTAGGGTACGAAGTGGACAATGTCCCTACGGTTGAAAAGAACCTCATTGACCGAAGGCTGTACCACTCACCGCATCGGATAGTGCATCTTCCGTGCCGCCCTCAGGCAGGACAGGCCAGGAGAGTAGAGTTTTATGTCTTCGACATGAACTACTTGCACAATTCCGAACAACTCACCAACCTGCCACAGATAGCCAAGTTCGAAGCCACGGGTCACCTCTCGTCGAAATACAGCATTGCCCAGAATGGGATAGTGTCGGTGAACTGGACACCTGACAGCGTCGATGTCCTGTATGCCAAGCTTTATGATGTTGATGGCAATGTGATGGCATGGGACACTGTGCGGGTTGGAACTGAACCTGACGGTGGTGGCACTGGCGGTGGTGGAGGTGGCACTGGCGGTGGTGGAGGTGGCACTGGCGAGGGAGGAGGCACTGGTGAGGGAGGAGGCACTGGCGGTGGTGGCACGGATGTGGATACTGTCCTCTGGGTTGACCTTGGTTTGCCCAGCGGGTTGCTTTGGGCCACGCGTAACGTGGGTGCTACATCGCCCGAGGACTTCGGTGACTACTTTGCTTGGGGTGAGACCACGACCAAGAGCGTCTATGCCTGGAGCACCTACAGCTACTGCAACGGGAGTGATAACACACTCACCAAGTACTGCAGCAATTCAATCTTTGGTTACAATGGTTTTACTGACACACTAACAATATTACAACCAGGCGACGATGCCGCCACAGCCAACTATGGTGGCCGTACTCCTACAAAAGATGAATGGATCGAACTTATCTATGGTTACGGTAATACGACCAAACAGTGGATGACTGTGAATGGAGTGTACGGACTTTACATAACGGGTTCAAACGGTAACAGTATATTTCTCCCAATTGCTGGAGTATGGTCCAATACGCTCAACGATGCTGGTAGTTGGGGTCGTTATTGGTCGAGTTCGTTAAACGACCAAACTCCGTCCCGTGGGTGGTTCTTTTCGCTTGCCTGGGAATATCGTTCTTATATGGTTAGCTCTAGCGAAAACAATCCCCGTAGTTGCGGGTGTTCCGTTCGGGCTGTGCTTTCACCAAACCAAGGTGGTGGTGGCGGTGGATGGAAAAAATAACGCCATTTCTTTAAACGGCATACCGCTTGACAAATTCAAATCAACAATGGTTTATATAAAACTCATTAAAGGTTGTGCCCGACACGGATTAGGGTTGTGATAATGAAAAAATGGTTTTTCTTAGCGATTATTGGCATATTGCTGGCCGCTTCGTGTAGCGAGAAAGAGACGAATGATAAGCCCGACGTTTTAAACAATACGATGTGGTATTTTTCCCCACATGCCAGCACATATCAATACAAGTACACGAACAAATTCAAAAAATTCTGCAGGGATTATAATAATAATCGAGAGTTTGATGAGTCGGTACACAATTTTGATACCATAGTATATTTTAGCTACTGGTGGTTTCATTGGGGGAAAATGGACTATTTTTGGCAATATCAGGATGGTAGAATTAGCGAGGGGAGTACAACATATACCCTTGGGGATGGTTATATTAAAACTGTAAGTGGAAATTATTACGATATACTTTCGGTTAACAAAAAAAGATTAATTGTACAATATACAGACACTACCTTTTTCTATGATGAAGACTATGAAAGACAAGTGGCATATGTGGAAACGAGAACCTATAGATTTAACAACCAAATGGAAAATGATGATGGTAAAAATGTTGAATTCTCTGCCAGGTTATTTAGTAAAAAATGCAACCAAAAAATAAATGAAGTTGTGCCCGACACGGATAAGGGCTCAAAAAAATGAAAAAATGTATATTTCTATCAATTGTTGGGTTATTATTTTTTTCGTCTTGCAGTAAAGAGGATACTCTAATACTTGGTACATGGTATTTTGATACTTCAGCCTGCACAAACCAGTATCAGTACACCACCAGATATAAAAATTTCCGTGTAGCACATGGCTATGATGATTTAAATGATCCATTTGATGAGTCAGTCCATAGGAATGAATATTTGTATTATGGGTATTGGGATTTCTCTATGTCAGAGGCTACATTCTATTACAAATATATGGATGGTCTTTCTTACATAGGTAAAGTCCCACTAGACTATTACATCAATGATGGTGTATTGACATTTGGTGCGACAAAGTATGAAATATTAACCCTTGATAAGAAACAGCTAGTTGTACAATGTAAAGATACTGTTTATTTCTATGATGAGTATTACGAAAAACAACCTGCGTGGATAAAGATAGATACATATGTTTTAACTAAAACCCTTGAAGAATAAATATGATAGGGGGGGGATAGACGACACTTTTCGTAACAATTAATTCTTTGCAGGGTGTCTTTCCAAGATAGTTCTTTTAGATACTTTTATCGTTGAATAACAATTATACGCAATAAAATGGTTGTGCCCGACACGTAGCAGGGCTGTTAAAATGAAAAAAACAAAGTTACTTTTATGTGTAAGTATCTTATTGTTTGTATCATGTGCAAAAGACAGCGATGTCGAAATACCACAATTGCCAGAATCGCCTATAATTGGAATGTGGTATATGGATACATATAGTAGTACCTATTCGTACAAATATACAAACAAGTATAAAAGATATTGTCATGAATATGTTTCCGATACCATAACATTTGATGAATCGGTACATCGTTTGAGTCACTTGTATTATGCATATTGGAAATTCCTGAACAATTATTATGCAAATTACTATTACCAATATTATAGTGGTCGTATCTCACGAGGGAAAGTAAGCTATCATATTGATGATTATGGATTTCGGTGGGGAACGCACTATGGTACTATACAAAAATCTAATTTGCAAGATTTTGAGGTGGAATTGCGCGATACCACATATTTTAAAGACGAGGATGACTATCGTCAAGTTGCTTGGATTAGAATTATGCACTATGTCTTTAATCGAAGCTGGGAACCAGTACCGAATATGTCAAGTGATGTGGGAAGTAACGATGACGTCATTGGCAGTGTTGACGGTGAATACCGTCCATCTTTTTCTATTTGCCCATGATAAACCGTGCTATACCTAACGTTGAATAAGATGAATGTCTTAACATAAAAAGAAGTTGATATTGTGAAATCCACAAAAGTTGTAAAAAAGTGGGTCAAATCCACTATAGTTGCTACTTTTGTGAATTCTGCTTATATTTGGTTAAGATGGTTTTCATTTCCGATGCTGTTTTACAGTCACACCATCATGTAGAGGCATTTGCATGGTTAAATAATTGAGCAGCAAAAAAATGTGGGACAGCAGAACACAGGCAGGGGTGTGAACCCCTGTGCAAATGGTAATGATTAAATAGAACCCCGAAGGGGTGACACACTATGCATTGTTAGCGGTCTGTCGCCCCTTCAGGGCTTTTATGTTGTCGCATTGATAAACGGGGGTTGTAACCCCGACTGTAATCTGACAGTCCTTCGGACTTTCCGGCTGTTTGGATGTTGTTTGTATGGACGGATTTGCAATCTGTTCCAATTGAAGAGTGGGTTAGTAACCCAGTATATCCACTGCCCATAGGGTGTGGTGGTTGGTACATGGCTGGTACAACGAAGTGTAGTATTCGTTTTTGTAATGCAAAGATTTTTCAAACTGCGACAGAAAAGTGTATCAAGAATACAAAAACTGCGACAGAAAAGTGTATCAGGGATACAAAAACTGCGACTAAAAAGTGTAAGACCATTAGTAAACATACCATCCCAAATTCGGTATGAATCGAAGGGTGTAATGTTTGTTAGGTGTGTTTGCCATCAGGTAAATACGGACATCATTTGTTTACACGGTCAGTGTAAATCCCCAAATTTAGTATGAATTTGGGGATTTCATTCCCCGAATTTATATATAATTTGGGGAATATGTTCGAAATTATATGTATCTTTGCAAAATAAAAATAGTGTAATATGATACATAGAATTTTAGAGCAACTAGTTAAAAATGACTTTAATAGTGGTAAGATAATAACCATTATGGGTGCTCGTCAAGTTGGCAAAACGACCTTGTTGGAGAGCATGGTGGCAGGACAAGAGAGTGTTTTGCGGTTTAATTGTGACAACTATGACGACCGTTCAGATTTGGAAAATAAAACTTCGACAGAGTTGCGACAGTTGGTTGGTGATAGTAAGATTGTGATTATTGACGAGGCACAACGGGTGAAAAATATTGGATTGACGTTAAAGATGCTGGCAGATTTGAAATTGCCAGCACAAATAATAGTGACGGGTTCGTCATCGTTCACCCTTGCCAATGAGATAAATGAACCTGCGACAGGGCGTTTGTTAGAGAACAAATTGTTTCCATTATCATTGGTGGAGTTGATGCGGGATACTTCGCAGCGAGAAGAACATCGATTACTGGAGCAGAGGATGATATATGGGATGTACCCAGAGGTGGTGACGCATCCCGACAATGCTCGAAGAATATTAGTGGATTTGGCAAACAACTATTTGTATCAAGACCTATTAACCTATAAAGGGGTGAAGAAGCCTGAGGCGCTTCAAAAACTGGTGAGGGCATTGGCGTTGCAGATTGGCAGTGAGGTATCGTATAATGAGTTGGCACGTATTGTGGAGTTAGACAAGGCTACAGTGGAGAGCTATATTGACTTGCTTGAGAAATGTTTTGTGGTGTTCCGCCTGCCTGCCTATAGTCGGAATATGCGGACTGAAATAAAGAAAGGCCGTAAGATTTATTTCTACGACAATGGTATACGTAATGCTTTGATATCGAACTTTGCACCATTAGAATTGCGTAATGATGTCGGAGCGTTGTGGGAAAACATGATGGTTTGTGAAAGGCTTAAACGGAATGTGTATAGTCGGAGCTATGCACAAATGTTTTTTTGGCGTACGCAACAACAACAGGAGATAGATTTGATAGAGGAAATGGACGGGCGGCTGTCGGCATTTGAGTTTAAATGGAGGAAAAGTAATGCGCGACTTCCGAAAGCATTTACCGAGAATTATCCTGAATCAGATTTTGGTGTTGTTACTCCAGATAATTATCTAGACTTTGTATCTTTGTGATATATGGAATCGGTGGCTATCGCAGGGTGCTGATGAAGGTGCGGACAGATTCGCGGTCGGAGCTGAAGGTGAGGATGGCGAGGGCACGTTCGTAGTTCTGTGGGTCGAAGCAATGGCTGTAGGCGGCTTTGAGGAAGTCGACTTGCGAGGAGCCGAAGTCGAAGGTCTGTGCGATACGGGCAATCTGTGAGGCGGTAAGGGGGAGACCATTGTTTAGTAGACCTTTGGCGGTGTTGAGTTTCTCGCTGTCGAAGCTTTGTCCTTTGAGGATGGCGACCATCTCGTCGACCCATTGGTCGGAGGCGGTGACGGGTTCATCGATTACTATAGGAGGAGTGGGTGGGGTAGGAGGTGTGATGAGGCTTGACTGGTGATGATGATGCCCATGACGGGGTGAATTGTCGCCCACTTGAGGGGCATATAGGAGCATTTGCTGGCGGTGCATGTCGTAGCTGACGAGGATGATAGGCGAAGGTGTGGAGGCGTAGAGCTGGGTGACAGCCGCCTTGCGGGCAGGGTGGGTGAGGACTACGACCACTTCGTGCAGGCGGGAGTCTAGGTTGTTGACAAGAACCTCTTGATTGGGTATATTGTTGATGAGGTCTCCGTCCACATACACCTGGAAAGTCTCATGGTTTTGTGACTGTACTAGGATAGAGGGCGCTTGGGGTGGGGGAGGGAATGACCCATGTGGATTATGGTTGCGAGTGCCATGGGTTTGTGCCGAGAGGGTGATTGAAGCTAAAAGGTAAAAACTAATAACTAAAAAGATGAAGGAACGTTTTTTCATGGTGATTGGGGATATTAGGATTAATAGATTCGATAGAATTGATAGGGGAGCTAGTCGCCACGTGCGCTGTCGAGGGCTTGTTGCATAGCGCGCACTTGGTCGCGGTATTTGGCGGCAGCCATAAAGTCCATCTCTTTGGCGGCTTGTTGCATCTTGCGTTGGGTATCACGGATCTCTTTTCGTAGCTGCGCTTTGGTCTTGTTTGAGAGTTGAGAATTGAGACTACATACCCCGCCACTATCGTGGCACCCCTCTAAAGAGGGGATGGGTTCGCTGGCAACGGGAATATCGGATTCGGCTGCTTCGGGTAGATATTGTTTGTGATTTCCTTTACCGCTGTGAGCAGGGGTGTTGAGAGCGTAGGGCGATGCTGCAATATTGGGAATATTGGGTCCCTCTGGAGCTTTCTCTTCAAACTGCTCTTCGGCAGCACGCTCAATGACGCTGGTGGTACCCATGATTGCTTCTGTGCTTTTGACGATTTGGCGTGGCACAATGCCATGTTCCAAGTTGTACCGAATCTGCTTCTCGCGGTGGCGGTTGGTCTCGTCGATGGCGCGTTGCATGCTTCCGGTGATAATGTCGCCATAGAGGATTGCCTTGCTGTGTACGTTGCGGGCCGCACGGCCGATGGTCTGGATAAGGGCGCGGTCGCTGCGGAGAAAACCCTCCTTGTCGGCATCGAGGATGGCAACAAGTGAGACTTCGGGCAGGTCAAGGCCTTCGCGCAACAGGTTGACACCAACCAACACGTCGAAAACCCCCATGCGGAGGTCGCGCATGATTTCGACTCGTTCGAGGGTGTCCACATCGCTGTGGATGTATTTGCTGCGGATGCCGAGGTTGAGGAGGTAGGTGGTCATCTCCTCTGCCATGCGTTTGGTGAGGGTGGTGACGAGGACGCGCTCGTTCTTGTAGACGGTTTTCTCAATTTCGTCGAGCAGGTCGTCGACCTGTGTGACGGCGGGGCGCACTTCTACCACAGGGTCGAGGAGACCTGTGGGACGGATAACCTGCTCGACCACCACGCCTTCCGCTTCTTGCAACTCGTATTGTGCAGGAGTGGCACTGATGTAGATGGTCTGGCCGGTGAGGTTGTAGAACTCTTCGTAGCGGAGGGGGCGGTTGTCGAGAGCCGAAGGGAGGCGAAAACCATATTCGACTAAGGCTTTCTTGCGTGAGCGGTCGCCCCCATACATGGCTCCGATCTGAGGGACGGTGACGTGGCTTTCGTCGATGACAAGGAGGAAGTCGTCGGGGAAATAGTCGATAAGGCAGAAGGGTCGGTCGCCCTCCTTGCGTCCGTCAAAATAGCGCGAGTAGTTTTCTATGCCACTGCAGTAGCCGAGCTCTTGAATCATTTCGAGGTCGTAATTGACACGCTCCTCCAGGCGTTTGGCTTCGAGCGGTTTGTCGATAGAATAAAAGTAGTCGCGACGCTCGAACATGTCGGACTGAATCTGATGCAGGGCTTCTGCCATGTTCTCTTTGGAGGTGAGGAAGTTGCTGGCGGGGTAGATAGTAATATCGGAGTGGGTCTCCAGCCGATGTCCGCTGATAGGGTCGAAACTCTCAAGACTCTCAATTTCATCGTCCCAGAAAGAGATACGGAAGCAGAAGTCGGCAAAAGAAGGGAAGACATCCACTGTTTCGCCTTTCACTCTGAATCGGCCGTTGATGAACTCTATTTCATTGCGCACATATTGACCATCGAGCAGTTGGAGCAACAGGTTGTCGCGTGTAATGCGGTCGCCTACTTTCAGATGAATGGTGCCACGACGGAACTCGTCGGGGTTACCGATACCGTAGATGCAACTTACAGAGCAGACCACAATGACGTCGCGCCGACCACTCAGCAGGGCAGAAGAGGCACGAAGGCGCAATTTGTCGAGGTTGTCGTTGATTGCTAAGTCTTTCTCGATATAGGTGTTGGTGGCGGCAATATAGGCCTCGGGTTGGTAGTAGTCGTAGTAGGAGACGAAGTACTCTACTGCATTATTGGGGAAGAACTGCTTGAACTCACCATAGAGCTGGGCGGCAAGGGTTTTGTTGTGGCTCATGACGAGCGTGGGGCGATTCAGTTGGGCAATCACATTAGCAATGGTGAAGGTCTTACCACTGCCAGTGACGCCTTGGAGTACCTGAGCCCGCTGCCCGCTGCGGATGCCTTCTACCAGTTGGCGGATGGCTTCGGGTTGGTCGCCCATGGGGGCAAAGTCGGATTGGAGGTCGAAGTTCATTGGGGAGTAAGAGTTAAGAACGATGAAGTATTATCTTGGATATTTGATTGATAGCGTTGATTCCGTCCATAGCGGAGGACACGATTCCGCCAGCGTAGCCAGCGCCTTCGCCACAGGGGAAGAGGTTGCGTAGCTGTGGGTGTTGGAGGGTCTCGTCGCGCGGTATGCGGACGGGCGATGAGGTGCGGCTTTCGACGGAGAGGATGCTGGCATTCTCGGTATAGAAGCCGTGCATCTTGCGGTCGAAGTCCCGAAAGCCTTGCTGTAGGCATCTTACAATGAAGGGGGGGAGCAGTTCGTGTTGGGGAAGGTTGAGTGTCTTTCCTAAATAGTTGGTGCGGTTGTTGTCCTGGCTCATACGGCTCTGACAGAAGTCGGTCAACCGTTGCAAGGGGGCTGTGATGCTGCCTCCAGCGGTTTGGAAAATGCGCTGTTCGACCTCCTGTTGGAAATGCAACAGGGCAAGTGGCCCGTATTGGGCGTAGTCAGGCACATCGGAGGGTGCCACCGTTACGGCTATGCCGCTGTTGGCAAAGGGGGAGTTGCGGCTGCTGTTGCTCATGCCGTTGACCACCTGTTGATTCTGGTCGGTGGCAGCTGGTACGATACAACCGCCGGGACACATGCAGAACGAGAATACTCCGTGTCCCTCTACCTGTGTGGTAAGGCTGTAGGAGGCAGGAGGGAGATAGCGTATCTGTGGGTTTGGTGCATGGTATTGAATTTGATTGATGAGTTCCTGAGGATGTTCCACTCTTACCCCTAGGGCAAAGGGCTTTGCTTCCAACAACCAGCCACGTTGGGAGAAAAGGCGGTAGATATCGCGTGCGGAATGGCCGGTAGCAAGAATGACGGCAGAGCCGTGATACTCGTTGCCCTGCTCGTCGACCACACCACACACTTTGGTTTGTGCCCCGTCGGGTTGGGTGAGGAAGTCGACTACACGAGTGGAGAAGTGATACTCTCCGCCGTATTGCTCAATAGTGTGGCGCATGTTGGCAATGATGCCGCCCAACCGGTCAGTGCCGATGTGTGCATGGGCATCGATGGCAATAGCTGGGTCAGCTCCGTGTTCGATGAAACGGTGAAGCACCTCTTGTATGTTGCCTCGCTTGTTGCTGCGCGTGTATAGCTTGCCGTCGGAATAGGTGCCGGCCCCTCCTTCTCCAAAACACCAATTGCTGTTGGGGTTGACAGATTGGGTGCGGGCAAGTTGGGCGATGTCGCCTCTTCGTTCTTCTACAGGCTTTCCTCGCTCAAGGATGATGGGCTTGAGGCCCAGTTCGAGTGCCATGAGGGCGGCAAAAAGGCCTGCGGGTCCTGCTCCCACTATGATGACAGAGGGCCTGTGGTAGCAATCCTGATAATTGCCGTGGTAGTTGGGTGATATGTATTCTTCGCCGCAATAGACTTGGACGGTAGTATGGTATAGCAACCTGCCTCGCCTAGAGTCGAGGCTCCGCCGCAACACTTGCACGTGAGTGACGCTGTCGAGAGAGACTCTTGCCTTTCGGGCAACTACGTTCTTCAACAATGCTTCAGTGCAATACTCTTGAGGAGTGAGGTCGATTTCAACGGTTTTTACTGCCATGAGTTGCTTATCCCTGGAATGTGAATGAGAGCATGAAAGTTCGTGAGTTGAGGTAATCGATTGATTGGGTGTAGATGTCGTCTTCGACTACTCGCAGGTCGACGATTCCGAATGCCATCTTAAGTTCGATGGCAAACTTTACGTAGGGGAGGAAGAAGTCGAATCCAACTCCCATAGTGTAGCGGATGTCCCAGGGCTTGAGGCGGATGATGGATTCGTCGTTATTGTTTCTGTTCTTGAAAAGAGAGGCAAAGTCAAATCCTCCAGAAGCGCCGGCTATGAGGTATGGGCGGAAATCGGAGTACCGCATGGCGCGGAACTTAAATTCTACAGGCAATTCGCCATAGACTGATTCCACTGAGCGATGGGTGTCATATTTCCAATGGGTGGAAGTGTAATCGTCCGACCAAACGTATGCCATGTCGCGGCTAATAAGCGTAATGCCAGGCATCAGACGCAGGTTGAGATGGTCGCCCAGACGAAAATCGTTGATCTGGTTGATGTGAAACCCAGGGCTATAATATGATGTAGTGCCCAATATGTCCTCCCGCACAGCATCGTCGTCGGTGTAGTGTAGGTCGAACTTCGACTGGGTATAGCCCACCTGTATGCCGAAGTGGACCTTCCGCTCGTCAAACCTGCCTAAGTGCACTGGCGAGTTCTGAGCCGTCAATGCATGTGTGCTCATCAAGCAAAGCAACAATAGGACTGTCTTGTGGAAGGGTTTCAGCATGGGGTCTTATCGGTTGTGATTTCGCCTCGTAGCGACATCTGTAAGCACTCGCGCACATGGTCTGGGTTGTTGGGATAGGTGCCTAGCAGGTACATCATCTTCGTCACTGCAGCCTCCAATGTGATGTCGTTGCCTCCAATCACACCTATGCGGCTCAGCTCGCAGCTGGCTTCGTATTGTCCCATTATTACTGCACCAGCCTTGCACTGAGTCACGTTCAGCACTATGATGCCGCGCTCGATGGCATCCGCGATGGCATTGATAAACCAGTTCTCGGTAGGTGCATTGCCCGACCCGAACGTTTCAATGACCACTCCGTGCAGCCCTTCGGCATGCAGCACAGCGTCCACAACCCCTTGTGTGATGCCAGGAAATAGCTTTAGCACCGCTATATTGCGGTCGAACTGCTTGCGCACTTCCAAAGGCTTGTTGGGTTTGGGCAGGAAGAGGTGGTTCTTGAAACTGAAGCGTATCCCAGCCTTTGCCAGCGATGGATAGTTGTAGCTGCAAAAGGCATCGAAATTCTCAGCGCTCACCTTGGTACTGCGGTTGCCGCGGTACAGATGGTTCTCAAAGAAAAGACACACCTCGGGAATATAGGCTTCTTGGCATGATGCCACTTCCAAAGCACAGATAATATTTTCTCTTCCATCACTACGTAGCATTCCCATGGGCAGTTGGCTGCCTGTCAATACGATGGGCTTTGTTAGATTTTTGAACATGAAGCTTAGCGCCGATGCGGTGTAGGCCATGGTATCTGTTCCGTGGAGAACGACAAAGCCGTCATAGTCGTCATAATGGCGTTCAATGATTTCAGCCAAGTCTATCCAAAACGATGGCGTCATGTTCGACGAGTCGATAATGTCTGCCATCTGGCAGGTGTCGATATGGTAAGAGCATTTCTGCAGTTCGGGCACTAGGTCATAAATGTGCTCCATAGGGAAAGGCGTCAGAGCGCCATTTTCGTCCTGCACCATGCCGATGGTGCCTCCCGTGTAGACGATAAGAACCTTGTTGTTCATAATAGTAGTGTGGAATATAATTACCCGCGGGTCATCTCCGCTTCTTCATAACGGAGGATGGCTTCTTTTATTGTGTTGGGGATGATAGCACTCTTTCCAGTGCTGCGGCAGTAGCCCGACATCACGGTGCGGCAGGTGGCACACACTTGCCCTGTGTCGATGTTCGTTACCTGTTGTTTGACCGAGAGGCTCTTGGTGCCGAAATGGTCAACATGGGTTGTTACTTGCACATGGTCGTGAAAGTGTATTTGACCTACAAAGTCTACTTCCACATGTACCACCATTACCGTGAAGTCGCCTTCTTCAGGAGGAAGCCCTACAGCAGTGAAGTATTCCGACTTGCCCAGGTCTAAGAATTCCATGATGACGGCGTTATTGACATGACCCATTTGGTCAATGTCGTTGAATCGTAGTTGTATGGGTGTGTTCATATTGTTGAGGTTTATTATTCTATTGTTAGTGTGGGGAATTATTAGTGGCTGGGCTTCTTGAGTGAAAAGAAAAACTCTAACCCGCCGCCTTCGCGGTTTTTTACATAGATGTCGCCTCCGTGAAAGAGTACGGCGTGCTTCACAATTGACAATCCAAGCCCTGTGCCGCCCTTTTTGCGGCTCCGCCCTTTGTCAATTCGGAGGAATCGGTCGAACAGTCGGGGCAGGTATTCGTTGTCGACCCCATTCCCAGTATCGTAGAGGTGAAGGTAATAGAAGTTCTCGTCGTCAGGTTGGTAGCAGTCTATTCCTACGGTGATATTGTCTCCGGCATGAACGATGGCATTCTCAATCAAGTTGCGGAATATGGAGTAGACGAGCATGCTATTGCCGGTCACGGTCATGCTTTCTGGTAGTTTGTCTAAGATGGTGATGTTGTGTTGCTCGGCGCTGGTTGCCAACTCCACAATGGCCTCCTCCGCCAGCATGCGTACATTGATGGATTCAAGGGGAAAGAGTTCGTGCGATTCTTCTAGTTTGTTGATGAGCGACACATCGTTGATGAGGTCCGATAGGCGAAGAGTTTGGCTGTAGCATCGTTCTAGAAAATAGTGCCGCTGTTCATCGTCTACGGGCTTGTCTCCCAGCAGTATTTCCAAGTATCCTCTGATCGAGCTGACGGGGGTTTTCAGTTCGTGGGCAATATTGCTGGTCATCTCCTGCTTCAGCTGTCGGTTACGCTCCTGCTCGACGATTATCTGTTGTTTCGATTCCTCAGCCTCCGAACGTAATTGCTTTTCGCTTTTCACCTGTTTGTGTAGGCGGAAGGCGAACCATACCAGCATCACGATGGCTATTCCGAGCAGAGAGACGGTTATGATCATTCCTATGGCCATGGGTGGATACTATTATGGATTTTCTTCTGAGATTAGTTCTTTAACACATATCCAAAGCCTGTCTTATTGGCTACTCTCCAGGCTTCATTACCCAGTTTCTTGCGCAGTCGGGTAATATGGACGTCGACGCTTCGGTCGTTCACTAGCGTGTTGTCTGGCCACACTTGCGTCATGATTTCTTCGCGTGAGAGGTAGCTGTTGGGGTGTTGGGCCAGCAGGCAGAGGATTAGGTATTCTCTTTTGGTGAGCTCCACGGTCTGCCCCCCTAGGCTCACACGGGCGTTGTCCATATCGATATGCAGTGTGCCAAACTCCCTTGTCCCCTCTTTTTGAGGTTGGGTACGTTTCAATACGGCACGTATGCGGGCCAGTACTGTGTCGAAAGCAAAGGGCTTGGTGACATAGTCGTCGGCGCCGCTGGCAAAGCCTGCCAGCTGGTCGTCGTGTGCGTCACGTGCAGTGAGAAAGATGATGGGGGTGTTGTTGCCTTGTTGGCGTAGCAGTTGGGCCATTTCGTAGCCCGACATGCGGTCCATCATAACATCCAGCAGGATGAGACCGATTTCACCTGCTGGGGCAGCCTCGAGAAGTACCAACGCCTCCTCGGCACTGTTGGTGGTGGCAACCTCATACCCCTCGCTCTGCAGATTGAATCGCAGTATCTCGCATAGGTCTTGCTCGTCGTCGACAACTAGAATCTTTGTCATCTTTATTATCTTTGTCTGGTACCTATAACGAAAAAAGGAGGCAATTATTATTGCTTCCTTTCTTTTTTGTGGCATTGACTGGAATTGAACCAGTGACACAAGGATTTTCAGTCCTCTGCTCTACCAACTGAGCTACAACGCCATCAATTTCTCTCTTGAAATCGTTTGCAAAAATACTACATTTTTTTAAATCAGCAAAATAATTTTTGCGAAAAAAGTGTAATATATTGATTTATATTGTATTATTTTTTATCGGAGTTGGCTTCTAGGGTCTGCAACCGGCCCTCTTTTTTCTTGTTTTCTGCAAAAAATAGCATGTCGACAATCAACCAAATCGTCCCTATGGTGATGGCGGCATCTGCCACATTGAAGATGGCATTGAAGAAAAGAAAATGCTGTCCGCCCACAAATGGCACCCACGAGGGCCACTCGGTTTCTATGATGGGGAAGTAGAACATATCGACCACTCGCCCTTGTAGTAGGGGGGCGTAGCCTCCCTCTGGAGGAAATAACTGAGCAACATTGTAGTAGCTCTCATTGAATATAAGGCCGTAGAAGCAGCTGTCTATCACATTGCCCAAGGCTCCTACAATTATCAGTCCCAAGCAGATGGCCAGCGGCTTTCTTATACCTTTTTTCATTTGGTTTATCAAAAACCAAATCAGTAATCCCGATGCCACCAATCTGAACAGGGTGAGGATGATCTTACCGATGCTACCGCCCAGCGACATGCCGAAAGCGAACCCCTCGTTCTCTATAAAGTGCAACAAGCACCAATTACCTATCAGGGGTATCTCTTCACCTATGTGCATGTGGGTCTTAACCAGTATCTTGACCACTTGGTCAATAATCAATATGGCACCCATAAGATACCATACCAGTCTGTATTGTTTTCTAATCTCTTTAGTCATAACCTATCTAGTAACAACTCTTGGCAAAAAATATTGTCTGAGGTGTGATTTTTTTCTTTTCTTGAGGAGGTCTTTCAACGAAAGGCTATCTCTTAAGCTGATTCTTATTGGCAAGAAAATGTGTGCATTGCTCAACCAATTCATCGTACCACTCTTGTCCGAAACGGCGGATAAGGGGCTCGCGGAGGTACTTGTACAGAGGCACGCCGCATTCCCTACCCTTGACCACTGCACAGCGGCACACATCCCAGCGGTGGTAGTTGACGGACTTAAACTCGCCATATTCGTCGATGCGGAGGGGGTAGAGATGGCAACTGATAGGTTTTTGCCAGTCTATTTTGCCGTCGCGGTAGGCTTGTTCTATGGCACAGAAGGCAGTGCCGTCCTCTCCCCAGGCCACATAGGCACATTCGCAGTTGTTGACCAAGGGGGTGCAGGGCTCGGCGGCGTTGTCGAGGGCAGAGACTCCGTCGCGATGAACTACTTCGATGCCGGCTTCGGTCATGTAGGGCTCTACGGTGGGGAGTATTCGCTCGAGGATGGGGATTTCTTCTTCTAGCAGTGGTGCGCCGCAGTCGCCTTCCACACAGCATTGTCCTTTGCACTGGGCGAGGTCGCAGCAGAAGCATTGGTCGGCGATGTCCTCAGAGATGATGCAGTCTTGTACGATTAGCATGTTAGTATAGTGTAAACTAAAAACTCTTTTATTTCAATTCTTCAGCTATCTTGTCTGCCAGGACTTTTGCCAGTTTATAGCGTGACTCGACAGTCCAGCCAGCCACGTGGGGTGTGAGGACAGTGTGAGGGGAGTTGATGAGGTATTGGAAGGCGGGTGGAAGGTGTTCGAGGTCGAGGCCGTCGCGGCTCATGTCCTCGTACTCTATCACGTCGAGGGCAGCACCAAGGATATGCAGGTCTTTCATTGCTTCCACAAGGTCGGGGGTGTTCACCACTGCACCGCGCGAAGTGTTGATGAGGTAGAAGGGGTGGCGGAAACGCTGTATGAAGTAGTGGTTGACCATGTGGTGGGTCTCAGGTGTGAGCGGCACATGGAGGCTCAGCACCTCGGCACGCTCCTGTAGTTCAGCAAGTGATACCTCCTGCACGTATGCAGGAGCATAGCCGGCTGGCTTGTACTTGTCGTAGGCTATGATGTTGCACTCGAAGCCTTGCAGCCGTTGGGCAAAGGCACCTCCCATGTTGCCGAGGCCGATGATGCCAATAGTGCGTCCCTTAATTTCAAGTCCTCGGTTGGCTTCGCGTTGCCATAGTCCTTTTCGCACTTCGGCATCGGCGCGGGCTATGTTGTCCATCAGGGCAAGGAGTAACCCTAGGGCATGTTCTCCTACTGCGTCGCGGTTGCCCTCGGGCGAGTTGAGGCAGCGGATGCCCAGGCTTTCTGCATACTCCACGTCGATGGTCTCCATGCCGGCACCCACACGGCCTATGCAGCGCAGGTGGCGGGCGTGGTCGAGGAAGTGGCGGTCGATATTAATCTTGC
>CAMYZD010000045.1 GCA_947303735.1 uncultured Bacteroidales bacterium
CAACTAGTGGCTCTACCATCAATGAGATTCTACGTACCTTACGCATCCTCAATGAAGACAACGACATTACCATCTTCAGCCTTATCGGTCGCAAAGACCTGATGGCCGCTGCTTGCTAATTGACATACTCCGTTGGCAGGTAACACACTGTCGTACCCGAACGCTATCACTATTCTCCTTTGCCCTTACTTGTCGGAGCAATGGTTAGTTCTGACGAACAGCCCTGATTGTACGACCATAGTTACGATCAGCATGGTTGTATAAGTTTGGGCCATTTGAATTAAAGTCAAAGCAACATGCACATACTGGGTAAAAACCATAGATGGAACTCGACCAGTAGTGACCATAGAGTCCTTCACGGACAAGTGAACTGTCCAGACGGTAGCCAGCGGCTGGAAGAAAGAGACTGCTGCCGTTAGAACCCATGAGCAGAACTCCGTTTACACCGTTTTGCGTAACACATTGGCCAGTGGTATTGGATATCAATTCCCCCCATTCATCTATAGTAGGGGTACGTCCACCATAGTTGACAGTGGCCGCATCATCGTCTGGCTGGAGTGTTGTCAGGCCATCTGTAAAACTATTATAGCCATAAAAGTAATCAGTACAATATTTGGTTAGTTGGTATGACATACCGTTATAACACCAACGGTAGGTGGCCCAATCATACACGCTCTTCGAAGAGGTCTCGCCCCATGCAAAATAGGCACCATAGTCCTCGGGTGAGGAAGCTCCCACATTGCGTGTGGCCCACAGCAGACCGCTGGGCAGGCCGAGGTCGACCCAGTCATCACCAGCGGAGCCACCAGCAGTTCCCAATTCCCCATTGGGCTTTCTTTCAAACGTGAGTGTTATCGTTGAAGGTGCCCCAATAAAATATCTCACACGAGGGAATCCATTGAATGATGCTTTAACAAACGAATAAGCAGTAGCCATTGGCGAAAGAACTTTGGCAAACTTGCTTAACACGCCTGTGGTTTTTTCTTTCATATAGTCTATGAAAGTATTCCACAATAAAGACAAAATGGCCGATGGCGCACGGTCAAATGCGTTTGGCTCCATTCCAGATTCCATCATGTCGGCCACAGTGCCAATGACGTTATTGGCCCAACCTTGTCCTCCTGACTCCAAACTGAAACCTACAACAGCCAAAAATTCAGAGGCAATGCGAAGATAGAAATCCGAACGTCCTTTGGCATTATTGCATGAGAGTGTGATTGTGTGTATACCAACTTCGCTTGCTTGGTATTCAGTCGCCTCCCCATAAATACTTGCATCTGTAATCAAATCCATAATCCCAAAGTCATCTCTCGTAAATACACTAAGCTCTTTGGTTTTCCCTGATGGTGTCGTCGCTGTGCCAAAATATGATGGCCAAAGCCCCACTTCTCTGAATGTAAGCACATCAAGCCAATCATTACGTACTTCTAATGGGTCGCAATTCTGCCCAAATATCACATTCTTGCTGCCCGCGGCTTTCGAACCCTCCGACATGGCCTGAACCACATCATCTAACACTTGCGTCAAAGATTCAAAAAGGGCGGCATTGGTAGTATCGTAGACACTTCTTTTCTGAGATATTGAGCGTTCAACCTCTATGACTAATGAATTGAACGACTCTTGCTGCATGACATAGGTTTCCAACTGCTCGTAATCATCTAAATTGGCAGATGCGAACAAGGGATACATGGTGACCAACGCCATGGCTGTTGTTTGGCTGTTGATAGCGACGGTTTGGCCAGACCTTTCACGGTAAAGCATAATGGGGTCTCCAGCCTCATTCGTCACCAACAGCAGATTCAGGTCGGCCTCTTGCGGCACATCAATGTCGAAAGAACTGCCGCTTAAATCAGTCTCACCGCTCATGGAAATGACAGTCAAACCCGATGTGGAGACCTGCCCAGCATCAATCGTCCCATGACGCGTAATTGATTTTAATTCATTGTCATTTTCTTCCTTGTGACATCCTGTCACAAAGAACACGGCAAAGGTCAGCAACGAAATAGCTGTAACCTTAGCGAATAGCGTTCTCATAATTTGTTTCAAGTTGTTTGTTTAATGTTAAGATAGGCTCTAAAATTGTTTTTGTTTTCTGGTTTTGACGGAGAGCCTACATTAACCGCTTTACCAGTTTTGTTATTTACAAAGATTTAATAGAGCAAGAATGGTTGCACTTAAGATTTTCAGGGACATAAAATCAGCGTTTGGCCGACTTCAAACTGCTTAATTGTAGCTGTTTCTTTAAAATCTGAAGGTAGTATTGTAGCAGAAAACCTTCTTTTATATTCTATTTCACTCAAATCATCAAAATACCCCATTTTTCCATCTAAAAGATCCACTTCATGTTCAATTTTCTGTATCTTTCTTCTGCCAGAGACAGAAAAATCATTTTTATCTTCTACTAAAACCCATATTCCATTTTGCCCAACTAGATTTATTGTTGTAAAAATCTTTTCAAAAGCCCAATCGAATTCACTTTTTGAAAATACACCATACCTTTTAGTAAAAGCTTGAGCAATAGGGGTATTTGTAAAAATACCACCTTCAACCATCACGCCAGGATGAGAAATGGAGAAACTAAAAAGATTACCCCCGTATACAATAGCAGTCCCTATTTCCCGTCCTTTGGACATTAAATTGTAAAAATGTGTTCCATTATCACCTTTTCCTGAGAAAATAGCCTCATCATAAATGCACCCCTTGAGTGGAGTAATTAAGAAAGGCCGGTCAATCTGGAGGATATCAACACCGGCCTCGGTGAGCGTGTAGGGTGGGGTTTCGGCTATGATGGGATTGGACCATTCGCCGTAGACACCTTCTTCACACACCGACCTGACACGAATCTCATACACGGTATACGCCTCCAGGTCGTCCAACCACATACTGCAAGGCTGTGGTTTGTCGGGGACAAGCAAGCTCCCAGCCCCGACATTATATTTACGTATCTTTGTTTCCTCTATGACAGGCATAAGCGGGTTCTGATGATAGTCAGACAATTCAGTGTAGGCAATTTCATAATCTGGTGTTCGGCCCGTCCAGTCCAACGCCACGGCAGTTTCCCTCACTCTGTTGACGGTCAGGTTCTCAATATCAGGGCAACACTTGGACTGGAACGCAATCGTGTCGCTATACTTCCAATCTTCAACAGAGACGTAGTTCCATCCCATGTTGCATAAGGGATGGACGGCGGCATTGTAGACCTCGCACCTATAAAGGTCGTATGGATCACGGGACATGTCGTTTTTCACATCATGACCGATGGTTAAAGGATGTTCGTTGACTGTAAACATCTCGTTGTAGCTATTGTCTTTGTTCCATACATGCACATCCCAAGAGGTTTCATTCCCCTCAGGTTGCCAGTCGAAGGTGACGTTGTACATTCCCACATCGACAACATGGAAATTGGTCGGCATAGGGCATGTAACAGAATCCTTCTTCGCCTCAGTTATAAAAAAAGCTGAATTCCATGCCGAATACCTCGTAGTGTCACAGACCGCGCGAACAGATACGACATATTTTGTGTTAGGGGACAAACCTGAAATGGTATAGTTTGTACCGTTGACCAAAATCGGCCCAACCCATTCTCGTGTCGTTCCACTGTTCCATTTTATCTCATAATGCGCGGCACGGCCCTTCCATTTTACCTCTGCAGAATTGGTAGTTGTCTTTATGTTATGGCTTACAGAAGGGTATGGGCAGTAGTGATGATCCGGCGTTCTATGTTCAGACGCAACGGCAACACTGCAGATGAAAGCCGTATCATGGACAATTGTAGTTGTATCGATGGAACCAAGATGGCAGAAGACAATATGTTTTCCAGCCAATAGGTCTCCTGCTATGGGAAGTTCAAAATGATTTTGTGCATCGTCAAGCAGGACGGTATCCAAAGGCATCCGGAGGACAGAGCAGGCAGATGAGTCAGCCAACCCAACCAGGAGCCTTGACTCGTTGGTATCTGAACCATACCCATCGAAACTAAGTGTATACTGCTGTTCGCTTGATGTAGCGAAAAGGGGCATGACGGCATAGCCCATAACTCGTTCATTGCTGCTATCTGATGAGGATTCCGCTTTTATGGCCAAGCATTTTTGGTTTCTGTCAGCAAGGCTGGTCACGGGGAAGACGTATCCCATATCAGTTACTGCCGTGTCGGAACTACTGTCAAGGCGATAGGTAGCCCAACCAAGGGGCAGCGTAGCCGAGGCTCCCACACCACATGTTTTGAAATTTTGATTATAAGGCAGCCTTGTCAGTTTGGCACAAGTCTTGAATGTAAAGGCTCGTGACCACGGAGATGCAGTTTGTCCACAGCGACTGCGAACATAGAAAGAATAGGAGGTATTTGGGCGCAAATCATCTATCAGTATAACCGTGTCATTGGCAGCAATACCTTCCGATAACAGACTTATACCCGAGCTGTACTCGCTACGCATATAGGCATATTCATACTGGGTGGATGTACCATGCCATACAAGCATAGCCGAGCTTGATGTGACTGACACTGCTCGGATCGACATAGGCGGCTGACACCCTGCCGTGTCGCCAACATCGACAGGGTGGCTGAACGACACCACTGCGTTTGCATGGCAACACAAGACCAACAATGTAAGAAAGAGACCGTTTTTTTTCAAGGCAGCACGGAAAGCGTGGGGATACTTTTTTCTCTCAAGGAGGAGCATGGTTTGTTTAGTCATGATTCTTTTATAAAAACATATGGCTATTCTACATCAAACATAATTATCTCTTCATCAACTAATAAGGCTTGTAGTGACTGTTTGTCCTCAGCATCTTTGATATAGCATCCGCAGCTGGCAGCCTCTACGTCAATGGTGTTGAAGTCGTCATCAATCTCTGTACTGGCAATGGGATTCTCGTCAATGTTGCTGTAGATTTGGAGATATGTGTGCTGGTTATCCTTTGAAATGGTGTAGATTAGAGCCTCACAGAAATTGAGATCAATAATTTCAACGTTTCCGTCAGGAGTATATCTCAACAGATGTTCGCCATCGAAACTATAATACTGCGGATCTTTGTCTCCTGGTTTCATAATCCAACAGCCACTGTTTTCTTCGTTGGTGGTGAGCTCGGAGTATTCTCGGCTGATTGCCTGCTCGTCAAGCACCTTTCCTCCCTCGTTGCAAGCCTGTAGGAACACTCCTGCGCTATCTTCTGATATCACGTATAAGACCCCACTGCTGAACCCATAGTCAATCACATTCATGTTGAGGTGTAGCTTTGCATAAGCCTGCACTTGAGACAATCTTGTTGTGCGACTGGCAGACTGGCTTCTCTCACATTGACTCCACAAGCCAGGACGAGTAATGGGACGTGGAGAGGTGTGGGTGACTCCTGACGAGGGACGCATCTTCTTCACACTATTACTGTAGGGTGAATAAACAAAATTAGTGGACTTTGCTTTCTTGGCCATAGGAGTAGTGGAGGTTGTCGTGTTCCAGTTGCCAGCTGTCGGTGCAGAACCCGAAGTTGTTCTTGTTGATAAGGCTCTTTTTCTCTGAATCATTCTTTCCCTGGAATGGTTAATGTTTGCCCTCTGTGGTTTCCGATGAACGTTGCCTGTGTTGCTATCGGAATTGCCAGTCTGGTTGCGGTTGAGAGAGCCTCCAGCCCTATTGGCACCCGACCTTGAATCGCTGACATCCGAACCGGTATCTCTTTTAGTACTGGTAGGCCAAGAATTTCTTGACGAGGTTGATGAACCTGGTACCCTACGTCCATTGCCGGTGCTTAGTACGGTGTTCGATGAAGTAGGACGCCCACCGATTTCAGGTGAAGGTTTTCTTGTTGTTGACAGTGTATTCGAATTGCCCTGATTGGTACGGTTCGTATTTTTTTTTCTTTCTGTGGCGGAAGAGGTAGAGTTTACATTGGCAGGCGGATCTACCGGTTTTTTTTGAACAGTATTGGTACTTGCCGAAGAAGACTTCTTTTTGGTTCCCACGACAGGCTTCACTTTCGAACTCGTGGAGGTGGACTTGTTACTTGTGTTGACATTAATCTGAGCATACACAGATGTTGTGCAAGCTATCAAGCTTAAAAACACAATGGTCAAAACCTTAGTTGTTTTCATGGTCAAATAGTTTTATTATTAAATTATCCATCAGAACAAATACCACTTGAAACCAACCCCAACGGCTGTACCAAGTGTCCTCATATACCTAATGCTAAGATAGAAGTCATATTTCTTTTCACTACTAAATCCTATCATAAACCTAAGGCATGGGTTTGCCGATACCATAGAGTCTGTCCGGCTAAACACCGATGTGAAGTCAAAATCCTTCAATAGGATGTCAGCACCCACACCAAGATATAATGACTCGACATTAAGCCTTATCTCGGCAGTTGCATGAAGGTTGGGCTTGATAAAAGAACCTATTGTCGCGCCAGCACCCAGCAGGGCGTTGATGGTGTTTTGGGGACGCCCAATTTTAAGCACGACATCCGCCCCTGCTCCATAATGCACTTTTGAGGTATCATAAGACACTTTGGAAGAATCGGGGAAAACAAAGAAGGGGTCTACGCCCAGACCTATTGTCAGGAATGGGTCTTTCTTCTTAGATGGGTTGGGTATGGGTGAGGTACTTCCTCCGTTAGTTTTTGGGGGTGGGGGTGTTTTTGGAGGTCTACTCCGTTCAATGAACTTCACCCCTTCAACTTTCATAAATGCTGATACTTGCCTAAAATGTTCGGAATTGGGATATTTGGCCATAAACAATTGACCCTGATTAAAGGTTTCTTGATCTGGGATAGTGGTGAAATTAATGCTTTTTTGCCTCAGACTGTTGTATAGTTCATCATGTGCTTTTGCCAATAAGGCGTTGTTGTATAGCACCATTAGACTGTTGGGCACTGCATTTTGGGGCACCTTCTCTATGTATTGGATCAGACGCTCCATGTCATTTTCCCGAACGGCTTCATTTGCCCGTTCCAGAAAGTAGTCCGTGCTATCGCTGGGCGGTATTTCGACAGCCATGACATAGGTGACATTGCTCTCAATGAAAGGGAAATCAGAAGGGAAATCGAAACGTAGCGGCAAGTATTGCTGTGACTTGATGGTAATCCAGTTGGCACCTTGCATCATATATATCTGCCATTCTCCATTGTTGTATTCGGTGGATATTATGTCGCCCTCAAATTCAGCTTCAGGCAGCACAAGGCCCAACTTGACAAGTCCACACGACACCCCGTTTGCATCCTTTTTGGGATACTTCACCGCGTCGTTCATCATTCTGTCGGCATGAAAGTCCAGAACTTTCAGCTCCTGCCCCAGCATAATAGCGGTGCAGGACATCAAGACAAATAACATCAAAAGTCTTTTCATTTCTATTTCAGTCTAAAATCTGGTAGAGTAAATATATCTCCTTCTTCAGTCTGCATGGGTTGCCAAGTCCGCACATGTATTTGAGGGTGCAACTCATCGGTGAAATCCCATACAATGAACACAATACCTTCATCGCTATAATTCTTCGTGTTCCAGCCTTGTTTGAGTGTTACACCATAATAGTTGGGCTTAGCACCATGTCGCACAATGGTAATATCATCGAATTTCACATTAATATAACTGTTGCTGCGGAACACGCGTCTCAACCCGGCAAGGTATTGCTGCTTTCCTTGTGTGGTGTACTCCACATTGATGGGCTTCATGTCTGTGTGCCTACGTTCGACAACTTTACCTGTTATAATCAAGGCATCGTCGCTGAAAACATTCTCCATGAAGTTTATATCCTTTTGAATGTATGCATTACGGAATTGCTCAACCCAATGGAGTATCTGCATACGGCGGTCGATATCGTTTATCATTTCGCCTTCCTTCATTAGTTTTGTGTATTGATGCAACCCCATAGTGACGTTAAAATCACTTATTTTGCCATCACTGTCAAAATTTATACATACCTCCTGATTGAGGTCGCCATCATACGAATCGTCAAAAGGTTTCATTTCTATGGCGATGTTGCGAACCTGATAGCCTATAACGGTTCCTTTGCTACTCTTTATACTAAGGCAATGATCCACAATGTCGTCATCGACAATGCGGAAATGGACATTCTTCCACATCATTCCAATGCTCTGAGACGCAAGGTTGTCGATATCTATTCCACTGTAATTGATATCGCTGTTTGTGCTTTCGGCCTGATTGATGGCTGTGAGTAGGAGCGAGGCATTACGTTCCATATGGCTTTTCACCTTGCCGGTTTCTATACCGTCTGAAAATTCAAGGTTTACCTTTTCCTGCCCAATCATTGTCACTGGCAGCATAACCCATAGGGTCAATAGTGCAATCAAAATTTTTTTCATCTGTTTGATAGTTTGAAAGGTTGAAATATTTTAACGCAATCTGATATTATTTAGATTAAACAAATCCTTCTCATCAGTCCTAATAGGCTGGATTGTCGAAGCTACAACACAGGGGGCATTGTCATCCGTGAAATCCCATACCATGAACAATATACCCCCATTGCTACAGTACTTTGTAAACCATTCGTGCTTTAAGGCGACCCCATAATAGTTGGGTTTGACACCATGCCTTACTATAGAAACATCCGATATCTTTACATTGATATAATCACTCTTCTCAAACACACGTTTCAAATAGGAGAAATACAAATTACTCCCTATGGAATCAATTAAGGCATGATCGTTACCTGTGAATACTTTTTCAATAAAGCTGATGTCTTTAGTATCATACGCACTACGATACAATTCGACCCAGTTCAGCAAGAACATTCTTCGGTCCAAATCATCAAATCGCTTCCCCTCTTGCGTTAGCCGATTGTACAGACCTTCGTCCATGGCGATATAGAAGCCACTTATCCTTCCGTCCCTATTGAAATTGATGCATATCTTTTGGGTGAGGTCGCCCTGATACGAATCGTTCAAGGGTTTCATTTGGATGGCAATATGGCGGACCTGATAGCCGACAGTGGCTCCCTTACTGTCCTTCACACGGAAGCAGTGCTCAACAATGTCGCTGTCAACAATGTGGAAGTGGACATTCTCCCACATCATCCCTATGCTCTGCAATGCCTGATTGCCAATATCTATTCCTTGAAAGTTGACATCGCTACATTTGCGTTCGGCCTGGTTGATGGCCGTCATCAGAAGCGATGCATTGCGCTCTATACTGCTCTTCACGCTGCCAACCTCAATGCCGTCTGAAATCTCTAATTTTACACCATCCTGTCCCAGCATCGTCGCTGGCAGCATGACCCAAAGTGACAGAAATGTCATCAAAATATGTTTCATCTGATTGTTATTTCGATAGTTGAATCCAAATAGCATTTTTGCCTTTATATTGACTAAGCGAAACATACTGGCTCGTTTTATAGTCAGCAAGTTGACCGTTATCTGGGCAGAGTACCGCTATCACGCCACCACCTTCATTCATAATAACCCAGAAAACATCTCCTTGTTCGGGGCAATCGTCGGGTGTGCCGTAACGCTTCACCTTGTACTCGGCCAGTAACCGGTTGAGTTTGGCTTGCACCGCCGCAAAATCGGTGCAAGAGAGAAACGATTCAATGGCTCTTTTTTCCCATACGGTGAGCTGCCGTGTGGTCGATTTAACGGTTGTTTCTAATGGAGAAGACTCCGTTTGCCGTGCAGCCGTCTCATTCTCATGTTTGACTGGTGCGATTTGAGAAGCGGGTTTGTCTGCTACGACAGAAACAGACTTCTCAGCATTATTAGGCACCACTGCCGATTGTTGAGCAGCTTGGGGCTGTTCGGCGGCAGGGGCAGACTGCTGTTTGTCACCCATTGCCCGAGGCGACTCTGTCCCTTTAACGGTGGCTCTGTCATTTGGATCAACGGTACTTTGCCTTACAACTCCCTCGATATCGCTCTTCTTAACATAAACAAACACCCTATGCATATTGCCGCGCATCATATTCATCGACTCACTCTTCGGTTTGATGTCTTCGAGAAGGACACTGACAGCCACATTAGGATTATTCTCTGCCACATATTCGTGAACATGCTCCAAAAGCATGTCATAAGCCACCTTCATGGCCTCTGACTCGCTTTCCATGGTGGCTTCGGAATACAAGTACTGGGTATTGCGCTTTATCTGATTAATCTGTTTGGAAACCGATACCTCCTGCGCCGAAACAAGAGAAACACTTGCCAACATGGTCAAGGCTACAATGTATTTTCTAAAGTTGCTGCTAATATTCATAAAACAGTGATTTCACATTTGATAATGGGACATAGCTATTCAATCTGGCACTTATTTCGCCTTCACAGGCTTCCAATATGGCAGGATTGAAAGTCATTTTCATCACATGGGCGTACCCCAGTGCCACATTTTGCATCACCAACTCACTGATGACAGTGTCGTGCCTTACATGTATGACTCCATAATAAGGAGTACAACCTTCGTTCTGACAAAAAACCACCCACTGCCGCAACGGTATAGTAAACCTCTCTGTACGGTATCCGTACTTCACCTGCAATATATTGAGGGTGACATCGCAAACGTCCTCAACTCCAGTTACCATGTTGGCCATAGTCTGTGTGGGGAAATCACGACTATGCATTAGACTGAAAGCTCCATTGACATCACGCACGTAATACCGATCTGCGTTGAGCTGTGGCAATTCAAAGTAATCCCCTTTGAGCACATAATACGTATGTGTGGCATCTTGCTTCAACAAACAGGTATCTACATTTTCGTCTGAGACAGATGGCATATCGGTATTCATGACTGCCAAGGGCAGATTGTCTTCCGCCTCCATCATTCCCACCCCAAGTATCAGTTGGTAGTCGACCGGATATGATATGGTTACGACACGTTCCTCACCAGAATAGAAACTTACGGCATATCGTTTGCCGTCCGACATTACGATGTCCATCCTTGCAGAAGAGTCGCGGCTAAGACTGTCTAATGTGCCGAAATCACCTTCTAAGAGTGCGATCTTTTCCTCCTGCATAAAGGTGGGCATAGGTTTTCCGGCCATCTCTCCCTGCTTTGCTGCAAGGCATAGACGCTCAAGAAACTGTCGGTGAACTAGGTCAATCCGATTTTGGGCAAAAGCCCCTATGCCCCCACCTAAAAGGAAGAGGCATAGGGCTATTTGTCTATAGATGGCCAAACGCATCAAATGTAGGTTTATATGTTAAACCACTTGCGTGTACCGTCGTTGCGATGCAACTCGCCGGCCCGAAGTTGTCCATTGTCAAATTTTGTGTTTTCTATGGTCTCTCCGGGATAAACCTCCAATCTGCCACCATAGCCGTCTTTGAGGTCGATACTGTAACTGCTACTCACGCGGATGGTGCCACCCACGCCGTGAGGCTTGCCGCCCTTCGTAGGTCCAGAATAGCTGCCAAAAGCGACATCAACCGTTCCAGAACTTGGTCCTACGTTCTTCGTCTTCACTACGACAGACGCATACAATGTGTCGATTTTGTACTTGGAGTATTGTACCACTGCCGCCACTGTGGTTTTACCTGCCCCGACCGCATGTATCACACCATCATTGGTAACCACGGCAACATTTTCATTTTCGGATATGTATGTAACATCAACTTTTGCGTCAGCAGGCTGGCACAGGACTTTGAGGGAGTCGGCATCGCTTACTTTCATGTTGTAATCAGCCTTTTCTATGATAGCAGAAAAAGACTGCCTGCCGCCCAAGCCTCCAAAGAGATTTGTCAGCTTTCCACTCTTAATGCCAAACACAGCACCAGCGACAACACCTACAACCGCCACTGCTATAACGATGATCATAATCATTCTCTTATTTGTTCCACCGCCACCTTGGTTATCAATGGGGTACAACTGTTTCCCACATTCCCGACATACAAATTCGGTTGACTCCACCTCTTGGATTTCATGATTGTCTGCAAGACTGCAGTTGTCGAAATTCTTACAGATGCCTTTCTTAATTGCCATAATATATTGTATTTGATTTTATTATTTCTTGATATTAACTATTTTACAACTCTTTAAGTTCGTCATCGAGAATGGCTACAGCCACTTTCTCGTATCCTGCATAGTCTGGATGGAACTGATTGCCCTCACACAGTGAACCTTTGACTTGATTTTGCAGCACGTTGCCAAGAGCCTGCTTCACAACAGCTTTTTGTTCATTGCTGCGAACTTGAGTGGCAAGAGTCTCGTCAACCTTGTCTTTAAGGTCCATGGCCTTGCCATAGTCTTGACCCAGAGCGTCCCAAATCTGACCAAAGTCCTTGCCCAAGGGCAGCCACTTGTCGTTGCCAAATGCATCTTTCCCTTTCATGGCAGAAAATCTTTCACCCGTGACGGGATCCTGCTGCTCTTCGATAAGTCCGAGAGCATAAGCCAACATTAATTTGGGAAGGATAACCTTCTTGATTGTTAGGCTGTCCATCTCGTAGAGGGAAGGAATCACCTTGTTGATGTCGGAGAAACTCTCTGTGTGGAGTACCATACGGTTGAACTCACCGCCGGGTGCATTCACCAGCTTGTCGTATTTGTCTTTGAGTACGGTCATATTTGACAGATAGCGTAATGGGAAACCCGAATTGGCACTTATGGCCACAATTTCATTACTCTTATAGTGTTCGGCAACATCATCAGAAGGACTGAATCCGGGTATAGCGGCCTGAAAAGCCTTGATAAGTTGATTGTAGAAGGCCTGTTGGCTCTCGTCAGGCTTGGGTATGCTCAGTTGCAGCATCGACATCATGGCACCAGTGCTGCCAGTTGTATCCTTGCTCTTCTCCTGCGAGTTGAATTGCACATAGGATGCCGAGCTATTTATAATCTGCTTCACAAAAGCCTCCATACGGTCATCATTGGTAAGTTCCTGCTTCAGTTTGTCTAGGATGTTCACACCTACCATCTTACTCAGCGGGTCGCTTTTGGCTGTCTCATCCATTGCAACGATGGCCACCTCGGTGCAAATGTCAAGAATGGTATCGGTAACCAAGTTCAGGTCGGTCTTATCGTAAAGGTTAACAAACGAGCGTTCGCCATCTTGGCCAAGGGATGCCAGGAGAGCATCACGTACTTTCTGCGACGCGTTTTCCTGATACTCTTTTTTAGAAGTATACTGGCGAACAATGGCGCGGACCTTCTCGGGATCATATTTCTTGACGTATGCATCGCTTTGTTCGTCATGGGTTCTGCACTTGCTTTCCGCCTGCTGGGTAACCACGATGTTGATATCATTCACTCTATTATGGAAAGCTTCGACCCCATCGCGCATCTTGGAAAGCTCAAGTACAATCTCTTGCATGAGCATCTTGGCATATTCGTAGGCCTCAATACGGGTGGCAGTGATATAGTAGTTGCAGATGGCAGTCTGGTACTTGCCCAGCACTCGGCCCGTAGCACCCGTTATGGCATCGCGAAGCCAGTTGATGTTGTCATACTCACGCTTGACATCTTGCATCTCGGCAATAATTCTGGGGAGTTCGTCATTTATAAGGTTGGACTTCTGCGGGTTGAACTTTGCAACACGTTCAGTACAGTCCTGCATCAGTATGGCAAGGTATTTCTCTATCTCAAACATGCTCTTTAGTCCGGTACTCCATTCGGTGAAAAGCTTGTTTTCGATATGGCGTCGGATGAATTTGGCGTAAGCCTTAATCTCCTTCTGTTGGTTAGTAAAGAATGCTTTTACTCCTTGATTACGGAAGTCACTATCATAAAATACTTTGCAGCGTTCGGTGAGGGTATTGACCCAAAGTTTTTTATCGGAGACGGTCTTCATCACGTCCTCCACCTCGCGAGCAATGCGCGATGTCCAAGTCCCATCAATATCGTGCCATTTGCTGGTTGAGTCGTTGTCGATAATGGCCGTGGAGAGCATTAGACGTGCATTGTCTAGCATAAGATCTCCTCGGTTTTTGGGACTCTTTATTTCCTCCGTATAACCAGAACCCACTTCATCAAGGGTGCGTGTACCGTAGCCTTGGCCTTCTATCCAATAGTTATAGGTAAGCTGCAAGGCAACCTGCATGGCAAAGCTATAGATTACATACTCTCGTATTTCGGCCTCGGGATATGAGACACGGGTGATGCCGAAGCTGAGGAACTTGCGGCTGCGTGTAGGCTTGCCGCTTCGATCCATTTCTGGACCGGCTCCATCGTTCTCGCAGCCCAACAGGCGGCCCAATTGGCCATTCCGACACGGCGAATATGCTGCCACAGTGGTCTGGAATAGGAAATCAGCCACCACCTTGGGCAACCCTTGGCTGAGGTCGAGCACCTTGCCAAGTTCATTGACATTGCTATAGATATAGCAAGCTTCAAAGGGCTCTTGACTGTCTAGTAAACGCTGTACCTTACCACTGAAAGGATTCGTCTCTCCTTTGATATCCACAGGCTTGTAGCTACCCACGCTGAGGGCATTGAGTTCGCTTAAGGCAGCATAGCCGTTGGCCTGATAAAAGCCGGCATCGTGTTTCTGTTGCACCATGGTCTGTTCCGGCATATAAACCATAAGGCGTATCTTGAATGCCTTGGTGTCAGGGTTGTATGGGAACCATGTACGAATCAAGCTTACAGCATCGATAATCGATCCAGAACCAGTACCACCCGCCATACCAGCACAAATATGAAAAGTGACATCGGTCTCGCCACTGGCACTCTGCAATCGTCCCACAGCACCACGCACCACAGCCTCGAAATTGCGGGGATTATTCTTGTCGGCCATATTGTTGGCCAACAGGGTACGACCCAGACGGCGACGCTGACCACCGATACCTGCACTAATCAGAGGTCCCATTTTCTCTTTCATCATCCTTACATCAGCAGGTGTAAGGAAAGCTTCCAGACCAGGGTACATCTTTATGTTGTCGAGAACTGTGGTACCAATGCCATTGATGTTCACCTTTTGGCCATCGCTAAGATGCACACTCTTGCCTAGAACTTTCCATCCGCTGCGATCATTCAAATCCTCAGGTGAGGAGTCGACGTACACATAGTCTACAAATACACCGTTACCTGGATCGATACTGCGAAATTCTTCGTATACACGTTTGCGAAACTCGCGGATCACTTTGCCGCCAGTGCCGCCCAAACCAATGATTAGATGATTTGCCATGATTATTTTATTAGCTGTTTAGAAATGTTATTTATTTATAATTAATTCATAGAGTAGATGAGGCCGTAACAATAACAACGCAGCCGGGTACCTCTTTGGATTCCGAAGTTCCCGACTGATGTTACAATAAACACAAATACCTACAAAAAGGGTGCAGCGTCAGCTACTTTCTGTTCGTAGTAGGTGAAATTGTCGAGATTTCAGGAACCTTTGAGCGAAGCAAATAGCTTTGTTTTTCTAATTACTAATCCTGTGTTTACATATAGTACTTTTACTTTTTTTTATTCTTACTGGCATATTTATATTCTGCAAGTAAGAAACCTCTAATTTCTATAATGTTTTTTAGACGTGTACAATCTCATTTTCTATGTTGGTCTTCAGAGTTCGATGAGTCCTCCCATCAGATTCCCTGAAGACCAACAAAGAGCCTCATTACTGTTCGATAACTTGGTTGATGGGGGCGTTCTTGATTTTTGCCCAGCCTACGATAACCATTATGAATACAATAACATTCAAAATGGCTCCAACAATACCAATAAGAGGGATGATGCTAAGGACGGCTGCAATAATTTCAAGGATAGTGGCCGTATAGAGCGTCTTGGCGCCAGCTGTGCCGGGAAAGTCGCCAGCATTGCGAAGATAGCCGTATGCTTGGATGCACAATATAGCAGCTATAATGGCCAAAATGCCGTCGATGATGTTGCCTGCAACAGGTATCAAGGAACATAAGGTGCCAACCATGGAAAGGATGGCAGCGGTGCGGACTTTCTTGAGGCTGTTATACGTATTGCCCGTAAACTCTTTATACAGTGTACCTAACCCAATGAAATAATAAACATAGCAAAGCACAGTTAGAATGGGTAATACGGTTGCATACCAAGCCGTTTCGCCAGCCACGCTGGCAGCAAAAGCTGCCACGGATACAAATCCTCCAATAATACTGAAGATTGAGAGTCCAAGGACTCCGTAAAAGATCTTCGCGGTTGCTGATTTGTAGTTATTTGCGTTCATAGTAATTGTTCCCTGTTGTCTCATTGGGCCCTCGGTTCTATAAATTATTAAATAAAAAGAGCGTTTGAAAAGGATATAAAAAAACAATCGTGAACTTCTGTTGGTCCTGAGGTTCTCGACTACCTGTACTACAAACAAGAAAGCTCACGATATACTCGCGAGCATTTCTGCCTTCTTAATGTAGTACATGAAATTGTCGAGATTTCAGGCGCCTCAAGATAAGCGAAATGCTTTATTTATTGAGTTTTATTAATGTTTATTCTTCCATTTCATTGAATTATAAAGGTTTGTAATAATATGTGCTTACTATCATATGGTGCAAATATACAAAAAAAAAATGATTCGGTGTATTTCAATTAAAAAAAAACTCGGATGCCACAAAAACAAACCTCCATTTCATCAACTGAATCCAAAGCAAACGCCATGATATTATTGTATATGAGTATCTGTGGTAAGTACATGGATGAAATCGCGTATCTTCTGAGATGCTCTCTTCGTAGTATGGAACCTATCAAAGGTAATAGCGGAATAGTCCGGGATTGACGCTTTCCATACCATCAAGGACTCCATCCATCTATATTACGACGAAATTCTCAACTACTACGTCCACCGCTCCACCACCGCCTCCGTCGAACAACTCAACTCCAAGACTAAGGCTTTCCCCAAGTCCCTGCGCGGTGTCCAAGACCTCAAATTCTTTTTCTTCCGTCTGATAAAAATCTACGCCAGAACACATGGGGTTGCACTTGAACCGTAATAGCATTATAAGGTTTGAATAAAAAAAATAGGCTCCAAATTATTGGAACCTATTGCTTTATAGGATAACTGTGGATAGTTAGCCGAGGCGCTTGAACTGGCAGGTGAAGTGGCGCATCAGTTCGGCTTCCCAGGTGATTTCCAGACCGCGGGTGATTTGGTTGCGGCGGTCGTAGACGTTCTTCAGGGCAGCGGCGATGACGTCCATGTGGTTGTTGGTGTAGACGCGGCGCGGGATGCAGAGGCGCACGAAGTCGTTGCCACCGAAGCGGTTCTCGCGGGTCACGGGGTCGCGGTCGGCAAGGACGTAGCCAATCTCGCAGGCGCGGATACCGGCCTCAAGATAGAGCTCGCAGGTCAGGGTCTGAGCGGGGAACTCCTCTTTGGGAATCTGGGTGAGGATCTTGTCGGCATCGACGAAGATGGCGTGACCACCTGCAGGACGCTGGTAGGGGATGCCGTACTCGTCGAGCTTTTTGGCGAGGTACTGAACCTGCTTGATGCGGGTCTCGACCATCTCGAACTCGATGTTCTCTTTCAGACCCACGGCCAGAGCGTCCATGTCGCGGCCGTTCATACCGCCATAGGTGAGGAAGCCCTCGAAGGGGATGCAGAAGAGCTTGGCACCTTCGTACCAGTCCTTCTTATTGGTGGCGATGAAGCCGCCCATGTTCACGAGGCCGTCTTTCTTGGCGCTCATGGTCATGCTGTCGGCATAGGAGAACATCTCCTTGCAGATCTCGCGGAGGGTCTTGTTGGCATAGCCTTCCTCGCGGGTCTTGATGAAGTAGGCGTTCTCGA
>CAMYZD010000046.1 GCA_947303735.1 uncultured Bacteroidales bacterium
TTGCCATCAGGGTGGCGGTGTCGCCTTCACGGAGGAAGCGGGGCATATTGGGCTGAATCATCAGCTGTTTCTGTGTCACCAGCTTGCGCTCCAACGTTCCGACAGCAAGGTCTTGTGTCCATGCCATGCCCTTGACGTTCCACTGCGTAAGCAGGTCGGGAGCAGTAAAGCTGTAGCTCACCGTGCCATCCCTGTCGGTACGCAGGGTAGGCTCGAAGAATGCCAGCGTGCTGAGGTTAGAGCGGATGTAGGGCAGCTCCTGCTCCTTGCCCAGTGACATATCTATATCTCCTCTTATATCTCCTCTTCCAACTTCAAACACCATTGTTCCCATTTGTTCTATCTCAGCATCATTCTCCACAACAACCAAGTCGGTGTTCACTTCCATAGGTTCTTCGGCCTCGAATGAATCAGCAACTTCATAGCTTTTTGCCCTTTTTGCTGAGGCAAGACGGGTCTTACTCATCGATGATTCGCCACGTGCGGTAGCGACACTGTTCATATACCCATAGGCATTATTTCCCCAGCGCCACCAGTTGCGGTGATTGAGGCCCATAAACGTCCATTTACGGAAAAAATTCCCTTGAGAGTACATGCGCTTCGAGACATCGACAAGCAGGTTACGTGAAAGGAGCATGTTATAATCTGTACAGAATTCCACTTCGCGTGGCGACTCCGAGAATGTCCCCCACCAAGGCCACCAACTGTAGTCGAGCGCACCATAGCTATCCAGCGCGGCATCGTACATCGACAGCAACACAGCCGCCCCGTCGCCCACCGACACCGGCTCCCTACCCAAAGGACTGTCGGCGTTACGCCTCACCTTCAGTGTCCAAGTCTCTTTGTCGCCAGGGGTGAGCTTGTCGCGGAAGGTGAGAAACTCCATCTCCAGTTGTTTGTGTACAAAGGGCACATCGACAGCGTATTTGAGCACCGTGCAGCGTCCCTCTTTGACGGCATAGAGGCAGATGTCGAATCCACCCAACATCGCCTCGGTGACAGGGATGCGGAGTGAGGTGATATTATCGTCGATGCGCACGAGTTGGCGGTCAATCTCATGGTTGTCGTGCAACAACTGGTACACTGCCGTCACGTCGCTATGGCGCGAGCCGATGCGCAGTGTCACCGTATCGCCCACCTGTGCCTTCGTGGTGCTCAAGTCGTGCCACAGCAGCTGCACCCCTTGCACCTTGCGGCTAGTGGGCGGATTGTATACCACAATCGCCTCGTTCTTCACCTCGCCACAGGCCATGCGGATACGGTAGACACCCGCCTCGAGCCTTGGCATAGGCACACGGTTGCTGTTCAATCCTTTGCACACCAATCTTGTGTCGAACACCAGTTTCTCCGCCTGCCAATTCACCATCTCGGTCTCTTCGTAAGTATATGGCATGAGGGGGTACCGTTTCTTGAACTCATTCTCCGACAGCGTATGGCGCACCCCCTCTTGAATCATCTCGTGGGTGAGCCATGGCGTCTGAGGCTGACGCAGACGCTCCACGGTCATTGTCAGCTCACCCTCTAGGGGCGTGCCGTTAAGGTCGCAATACTGGTACTCCACCGCATCAAATGCCGACTTATCGCCCTCAGTGGTGATATTGATAAAGCTGTTCTCATACCCCAACCGCAGCACAATCATCTGGTTGTGAGTCTCGCCATTGATGTCGGTCACGTCCGTACTCACCTCATAGATGAAGCAAGGCTTTTGCGACAGTTCAATGTTGCTGTCGGGCGTAGCCACAAAGGAGATGTGGAAATGCCCTTCGGCATCCGTCGTGGTCGAATCCGAACAGATAATGTCTTTATTCAAATAAGAGCCAGACCAATAGCGCCGCCACCACGGACGCAGGAACGAGCGTTTGACCACATACTTCACCTTTGCCCCGCTTACTGGCACCTGCGTATACGATGCCGCCAGTCCTTCCACCGTCAGGCTGTCGCCCATCTGTGGCTGAATGGAATGGCCTTCGGCATCCTTGCGGTCTTTCCGAGTCAATGTCACAGTGAACTTGGGCTGCTTGTATGCCTCTACTTTCACCCCATAGTTAATTATAGCCTTAGTCCAATCCGTCTTTTCTACCACACTCTTCTGCCCGTTCCTGACTCCGCTGACGGTCAGCTTCTCCGGCCTATACACTGTCAGGTTCCATTCCCCCGGCAACCCATTCGCCGGTACTACCAGCCTGCCACTAAGACTGCCATACGCATCGGTTACGCCATATAGCGAGTCCGTCGCCGTGAAATTCACATCGGCCAGCACCACCTTCAGGCTGTCGCCTGCTGTCACGTTGCCCTCACGGTTATGGCGCACCTCACCATTCACAAAGAGGAACTGCACCGTATCGCCCGGACGGTAGACTGGGCGGTCCAAGAAGAACTCGCGATGGGACACCACGCTGTCATTCCTATCCGAAAATCGGGAACAGATTGCCAGCACCTCTGCCCCCTTGTACTTCGTGCGCAGGCGGTATTCATAGTTCCAGCCGTTCTTAATCTTTTTATCGAAATAGTAATAGCCCTTCCGGTCGGTCTGCACGGTGGCAATGGTGTTATACTTAGAACCATAGCTATGGTTCTCCTGTAGCTCCACCTTCTGATTGGCGATAGGCTTGCCTGTTGTATAGTCGACCAAATAGCCCGCCACATGCTCCTGTGGATACGAGGTCTGCACAAAGGCGGCAGCATGCACCACAAAACTCTCCGCGTAAAATCCTTTACCGCTGAAATCCTCCGACAACGATGCCAGCAACGTGTAGTTACCGGCAGGCAAGGAAGGCACATACACATAATGCTTGTAGAATCCGTGGTCGGCTGGCACATCGATAGGTTGGCTCCAACTCTTCAGCACCTTGCAGCCAAGCAGCTGCGCACGCGCTTTCTCTCCTCTGTATTCATACTGTTTGATTACAGGGGTCGCAATCAGTCGGTAATAGAGCTTCGACACATTGCGCGTCTTCACGTAGCACAGCACATCGCGGTCGGCAGGGTTGTCTTTACGAGAATACAACGTAATAGAGGGTGCCAAAATGTTCGAACGCAGGTTGGCGCATTCCACCCCGCCCTCACTCTTGGGATAGCGGCTTATCGCGCTGTCGCAATAGGCTAGGGCGGTGAGAAAGTCATTGTCGGCATTGTATAGTTTCGCCAACTCGCTATACAACGCTGCCACCAGCTCGTTGCCCGTGTGGCGGTAGCGGTTAAGGGCCGTCTGATACAGCCGTTTCTTCTCCTCCTTCGGCGTGTTGGGTCTGCTCGTCCTTAGCTGAAGATACTTCAGCTCGTTATACAGCAGCAGGTTCTCGTTCTCTTTGTTGGCAGGCTGCTGGCGGTAATACTCCACCAGTTGCCACGCCAGCCCGATGCCCTTCTCCAGTGGCACCCTCTCCAATGCCATGTGCATCAGCAGGTCGTACATCGTAGGGGTTATGTTCACATAGTCCTTACCCTTGGGCTCATCGCAAAAGGCTGCAATCTGTCTGTTGGGCACCCCTTGCAGGCGTGGAGCGAAAGCCAATGCCGAGTCCATCTGCTCCAAAAACAGATAGCAGAGGCAGCTATCCACCATGGTTAGGTGCGGCAGCAACGCACGGAAACGCGCCAACGACGAGTCCTTTACATCCTCCTGATAGTTCAGCGCAGCACGCTCCATATACCAAGTGCTGGTGAGCAGGCATCGCGACAGGTCCTCATCGACTCCGTTTTTCTTCACCTGCGTCAAAGCCCATGAGCGCAGGCTGTCGGCTGTCTGGTATGCAGAAGTATAATGCTGCTGATTAAGCTGATTCTCAATGCGGCCATACGACCGTTGCACATTCTGCGATGCAGCACTCCACGCAACAAAGAGTGCCAATACTAAGACGGACAAATATTTTTTCATATTACTGCGATTATGTTTCTACCCAACGGCCTCCCGTAGGTCGTTTTTGTTATAACGTGAATCAGCCATGATTATTGTGTGCCTATGGCTGTCTCTCAGCCATTAAACACCGAGAAGTATGCCGTTGTTCGCTTCTATATACGAAAAAGGATAGTACAAGAATTGGATAAGGAGTGGGGTAAGGGTGTAGGGAGAGTAGCAGATAGGTAGGGCAAACGTTCACTCTTGGTTGATATACCAAAGACAAAAGGAGTCCGTACGACTTAGTGATATCTCATTCTTCCATAGTGATTCAGGAAGGATTGGCTACGTAGCCCCATTACCCTACCAAGGGGTAGTATTAGCCACAAAACAAACAAGCGACCAAATCTGATTTGGTCGCTCTTATTACTTTACATCTTGTGACTCCTGCAGGATTCAAACCTGCAACCTTCTGATCCGTAGTCAGATGCTCTATTCAGTTGAGCTAAGGAGCCATCCTTTTGTGACTCCTACAGGATTCAAACCTGTAACCTTCTGATCCGTAGTCAGATGCTCTATTCAGTTGAGCTAAGGAGCCTAAAAGAATGTTTTCTATTTCTCTCGAAAACGGCTGCAAAAGTACACTTTTTTTTTGGTTTAGACAAAAAAAAATATAACATATTTACCCCTCTCGCCATAGAGAGCTGTAAATATGTTTTTTAGGAACGAGACTTTTTTTGTCTAGTGGAGGTTAGAGGGCTTGCATTTGTAGACTTCGCGATAGAGAATATCACGAATTTCCTCGAATTCGTCATCATCTAACTCATATTTCGACATAATAATCATGGGGACAGTGACTTGGTCGCCATGATAAGAGGGTTGGAGATAATCTTGAGGATTGATAAAAAGCCCCATGCTGGAGTAGAACTCTACACGATGGTCGGAGACTTCGTCGTGGGGATGCTCAACTTCGAGCACCACCTGGTCGGTCTGCTGGGACAAGAAGTTTAGGAATACGGCTTTGCCGAGTCCCTGATTACGAAGGTCTTCGTCGATGGCGAAATGCTCGACATAGACCAAGTCGTCGAAGGTCCAATAGGTGAGGATTCCGACGGGTTCGTCGCCATCGTCGTTTTCATTGGTGGCGACCATGAAATGAAATTTGTCTTTGTTACGATTCTTCAACTCCCCGAAAGGAGGTCGTTCTTCGTCGGGAAAAGCCGACTCAAATAGATCTTTGGCGAAATGCGGATGGTCGGATTGCGAAAGGTCTGTGAATTGTATCATTTTTTTATTGAGAGATTGTATACTTACTTAACAATAAATAGTATTGATAACACTAGAAATAAACGACAAACAGGCTACCAAGAACTTACCAATCACCGACAAGGCGGCAACGAATATCATGGTGACAATTGACCACGAAATCAGCTTCTTCTGCTTTGGGGTAAAGAACTCGTCTATAATTGTTTTAACGCTCATGCTGCTTTATTATTTACCGAGAAAAGAGAAATTATTCAGATTGAACCGAAGGAAGATGAGATGCTGTGGCGCATAACAGTCGTCCTCATTATAGTTGCGGAACTTGGTCTGCATGTAATAGTAGGTATAGCCAAAGTCAATAGCCCCCATGGGAACTCGATAGCTCAGTGCCACTGTGCCAAACCCTCCGATGCCTATCGCGCCCTGATTGATGTACTCATAAGTGCCGATGCCGGTATAGGGGGTCTGACCGCCCCAGATGTCCAGAATGTTGTACGTCCGTCCCTTGTTGTCGGGCACACGGATTTCGTTTTTCGACACCTTGGTGTTGTTCAGGTCGAAGCCCAAGTCGATTTCGAGGTCGACCGACTGAGTGAGAGGAATTCGCTTAGCGATGCCAAGGTCGATAAGCACTCGGCGCTCACGACCGTAGATGCCGCACACCACATAGTTGTTGTGACCCAAAATACCCGTGCCGTTGTTGCTTGAGAGAAGGAACTGGCCTGCAGCAGTCATCTCGCTGAAGTCGAATCGGGCAAGCCATCCCCAACCGTTGTTATAGACATAGCGGAACCCCACACCCAGTTGGAAAGTGAGACGATAATACATATCGGCATATTCGGCCACCTGAAACTCGCCATAATCGTGAATAGCGCTGGGGGAGATAAGCTGACGGTTTACCAAGTCGTTCCATATCTGGGTGCCATACATCTCGCTTTTCAGCACCCGCATCAAGTTATTAGGAGAGTGGTTGTCGCCATTGTAGAAGTTGGCCTGCTTGTCGCTAGGAATCAACAGCCCTGCATCGACCGTTATGTATAGTCCGGAAAGCGGCTGCATCTGGGCAGTCTTTTTCTTCTGGGCATGCAGGGGTGTTACAAGTAACAATAGCGATATCAAGACAAAGGATAATCTTAGAGGCATCTTCTTCTAGGGTAGTAAGGGTATTAATCGGTTCACAGGATATTTCTATGCGACTTTAGTATCTCAGCCAGCAGTTGGCGGGCACGGCGCAGCTGGATCTTGACCGTACCGAGCGGCATGGACAACTTTTGGGCAATCTCGTCGTACGACAGCTCTTGAAAGTAGCGCATTTCGACAATGGTTCTGTAACGGGGCTTCAACTGCCGCACCACATCGCGAAGCAGCTCTCCACGCTGGGATGAAATAAGTGCTTCTTCGGGATTTGCGTCTTGAGAAGGGAGGGGGTAGTCATAGGAGTCGTCATCGTTGTGGACTGTGATATCGCTGAGGGAGACGGTGGCAAGGTGCCGGCGGCGAATATAGTCGATGCCGTTGTTGCTGGCAATAGCAAAGAGCCAAGTGGCAAAGGTATTGCTAGGGGTATAAGTGTGCAATTGACAGAAGGCCTTGCCAAAGGTATCCATAGTCAGGTCGTCAGCATCAGTAGGATTATGGGTCATACGGAGCAGCATAAGGTAGATGGGTTCACGATAAAAGCGCATGAGGTCGGCATAAGCCCGTTGATCGCCCTTTTCACGGGCGGCAAGAACAAGCTGGTAATCCCGCTGCGCCTTTTCGTTTTGCATAACTGCTTCAGTCGATTCCATAGACTAATTCGGCATTGTATGAATGATGGTGCGGTGAGCCGCCTCATCATTTGAAAACCATTATCGTCATTTTTTCTTTGATAACGGAACAATGGCAGAAATAGTATTTGCGATAAGAAAATAAATTTCAAACAGGGGGGAAAGCCACGCGACGACTGGTTTCACGTCGAGCCGGTCGGCAGCTCGATAGACGGTGACAATCTGCCAAGCCAACTTCAGCGCCAAGACACCAAGAAGCACATACCATGGGATTACGCCTCCAACAAGGAGCAAGGTGGCTGACAGATAAAAGAGGAAAACTGCCAGCGGGCGAATCATACGGAATATCTTGAGTCCCAAAGTATAGTATCGATGGGTAGCCGAGCGGTGACGGCGATAGCTGTGCCACTGACGAAGGCTAGGTTGAGGCGGCACAACGGTGAATGCACCATCATCGAGGGCCACTACCGTGTTGGTCTTGGTAGCGTTTTGGTTGACGAACAAATCGTCGGCTCCGTCAGGAATATGATAATGGTAGATGAAGCCACCACTACGCATAAATAGACTGCGACGATAACTCATATTGCGCCCACAACCAGTGTAGGGATGGCGATGGATAGCTGCGCCAAGGTACTCGACACTATAGTCGAGATTGTCGTATTGCTGCAACCAGTTGAAAGGCGAACGGCGAGGCTGAATGCCACAATAGCCCAAGACAATTTCGGTATTTTTTCCAGTGTAGGCGGCCACCATCTGCCGAATCCAACAGAAGTTGGTGACATCCTTTGGCACGCTATCGGGATCGGTAAGCAGCAGGAGGTCGTATTGTGCTGACTTGATGCCAATAGAGAAAGGATACTTCTTGCCTTCATATCCATTCACATCACTGTCGATACGTACTACCTTCAGATTGGTATAATTCTGAGAGAGCCGCTGGAGGATAAATTTACTGTCGTCGGTAGAGCGGTAGTCAACCACCACCACCTCAAAAGTAGGATAGTCCTGCTCAAGGATATAGAGCAGGTTGTCGCGCAAGGGTTCGGCATCATTCTGGGCAGTCATCACCACCGAAACGGGAGGGAGCTTGGACGATGTCTCGGGAGATGCCTTTTTATTTTTTTGTCCACGATAGCGGCCAACACAGAGGTAGAAAAGACCATAATGCAGGCTCAGGATTACCAGACTGGCAAGCATAAGACATGCCAAGGTCAAGGTGTAAGAATCTGTAAGTATATGAGTAAAATCCATTGTTGATTGGAATAATTGTTTTGCAAATGTACAAAAAAAATACTATTCAAAATAATTTTTGTATCTTTGCAATGTGATATAATAGACGATTTATTTGGAATAAATATAGTAAAATATTGTACAATTGCCAATTATGGTTTTCCACATTCAGAAAGAAGATCCGAAGAGTGATGCCCGTACAGGAGTCATCCACACTGCCCATGGAGATATCCCAACCCCTATCTTCATGCCTGTGGGGACTGCTGGCAGTGTGAAGGCTGTACACCAAAGAGAACTACGTGAGGAAGTGGATGCCAAGATTATATTGGGCAATACCTACCACCTCTATCTGCGTCCCGGATTAGACATCCTCAAGACGGCAGGTGGACTGCATGCCTTCAATGGATGGGAACGCCCACTGCTGACCGACAGCGGTGGATTCCAAGTTTTTTCGCTTGCTGAGAACCGTAAGATAAAAGAAGCGGGATGCACTTTCCGTTCCCACATAGACGGCAGCCGACACCTGTTCACACCCGAGAGGGTGATGGATATCCAACGTATCATAGGAGCCGACATCATGATGGCGTTTGACGAGTGCGCACCAGGCGAATCGGACTACCGATATGCAAAGAAGTCGATGGAGCTAACCCACCGCTGGCTCGACCGCTGCATGCAGCGGTTTGGGGAGACCGAGCCTCTATATGGATACGAGCAGAGTCTTTTCCCCATCGTACAGGGGTGCAAGTACGCCGACCTACGTCGCCAGTCGGCAGAGTATATCGCAAGCAAAGGAGCCGACGGGAATGCCATAGGAGGACTGGCTGTCGGCGAACCCACCGAAACCATGTACGAGATGATTGAAGTGGTAAACTCTATCCTACCCAAAGACCGTCCACGCTATCTTATGGGGGTGGGCACGCCCTCGAACCTGCTTGAAGGCATTGCAAGAGGCGTTGATATGTTCGACTGCGTCATGCCAACACGCAATGGACGCAACGGATTGCTCTTCACAGCCCACGGAACCATCAATATCAAGAACAAGAAATGGGAGGATTGCTTTGAGCCTATCGACCCAGAGGGGACAGCAGAGTGCGACCATGTGTATACTTTGGCTTATCTGCACCACCTTATCAAAGCTGAAGAGATTCTCGGGCTGCAGATATGCTCGATCCACAACCTTGCCTTCTACCTCCGACTGATGAATATGGCCCGCGAGCACATCAACAAAGGCGACTTTGTCGGCTGGAAGGCTGGTATACTGAACGAATTAGAAAGAAGATTATAGAATAATAGACACCCTTTGACAAATATTATTTACCATGAATAAACAATTGTTATCATTTATCTTGATTGTTGGATTAGCCATAGGTGGAGCCATGGGACAGAGTGCTTGTCCAGGGTTTCACAACCCAACCAGTTTCACCACCCCTGCAACTTCTGTTGGGCAGTGGTCGGCCCGTGTGGGCGACCGAGTACAGCTGAGTTCTGGAGGAAGCACTGGATACAATGTGCTAAGCACCTGTGCCCGTCCCAACAAGACCCCTATCAAGGGCAATGCCAACATCACATCATCTGACTATTTCTCAGGGTACTGCACCCACCGATGTGGTTCGTGTAACCACTGTACCTTTTATGACGGCCACGACCAACGCTTCAAAATCAACCTACCCGAGAATGCCGGCCTAGACCAATTCACCATCAACAATGGACAAGGTATGCAGCGCATCCCCCCCGGACACACAACCAGCATACGCCTTGGCGATATGCGTGCCACGGGGTCGTGCGTATATAACATCAACGACAATGGCAACGACAAAGGAGCTGAAGCTCTGTACTACACCATGAAGGTGACCACTCAGAATTCCTTGCTTTTTATTGACTATGCTGTGGTAGCCTGCCGTTACGACCACGCCCCTTGGCAAGCGGGAGAGTTCCTTATCCGTGTGTGTGGAAAGAACAACAGTACCGGCCAATGGAACAACTTCCCTCTGAACGACAGCATGTGGTTCAACGTTCCTGCGCCTGCCATCACAGGTTCACTGCCTGCCCCTTGGGTGGAAGGTCTTCCAGGTGGGGCTGCAGGCGCCACCACTTGCGGCTATTGCTACAAACCATGGGCTCGCTGTGCCATCAGCCTCATTGACTATCTCTACGACTCGATCCGTGTGGAGATGTATACGAGCGACTGCATCTACAATGTCGACCCCATCTATGCCTACATCGCCGGCAACTGCCAACCCATGAAGATTACAGGTTCTGGATGCCCTGGAGGTGAGTCGAACGTTATCGACACCCTTCGAGCTCCTGAAGGACTACTCACATACACATGGTATGTCTCTGCAGACGGCTATTCGGGCAGTACTAACAACACGTCCTACATGAATACCCTGCCCTTCCGACAGCTGACAGAAACCCAGACATCCAACATGTACGTGGCCACCACAAACGACTTTATTATCACCCAAGGAGCCAACGCTGGCGACACAGCAGCAGTTACAACCTTCAAATGCGTGATGACCTCTGCCATGGACCCTGCTAAGCCTTTCCATTCGGTGGTATACACTACGGTAAGTAACACCAAGCCCGTTATTGCTGCCGACTTCGTCCCCAACTGCGACAGCACGATTGAATTCTATGGTCACTATTACATCCCCTATCAGGATCCTACGGTTCCTCCTATCGTAGACAGCCTCACCTCTTGGACCATTTACGAAGGTAGTACCAGTGACACGCCTGTCATCGGAGAGGTTTACGGAAGAGACACCTCTTTCAAATTCTCTGACCAAAACATTCATGCCGTCAAACTATGTGTATACACCGAAGATAGTTCCTGCTACACCTGCCGCACCTATAATGTTACCCCCGTGCTGCCTCCCGATATTGGTATCGAAGTCGACAAACATATCCTCTGCGAGGGAGAAGAAGCCACAATCAGAGACACCACCAGTAACGTGGCTTCGCGCAAATGGGTCTTTGCCGACACCATCATCAGCGACTCTATGCCCGGCTTCAACCTAACGAACACAACCACCATCACCCGCAGTTTCGAAGAATTCGAGAACCCATTTATGCTCATCTGTTCGAAAAAGACAAGATATAACGACTCCATATACGAATGCTTCGACACCCTATTCGACACCATCTATTACTTCCACGACCCCGAAATCACATACAGCAACGATACCATTATCTGCAACGGTCACGAATCGCACGTCGTAGCCACAACAGCCGTAACAGGATGTTCCTTCGCATGGTACAGACACAAGAACCAACCCGGAGAGACTCCGATATGCGAAGGCAACACATTGTATGTGCGTCCCACACAGGAACACTCACGCTACTATCTGAAGATAACGGTAGACTCTGCCGGTTGCGTAGCATGGGACAGTGTCGACCTCTCGCTTATTTCCACAAAGATTATTGCCCAACCCAGCCATGCCAAACACTGTCCGGGCGACACGGTGATGCTATACGGCACTGGCGCTCTCCGATACGAGTGGACATCCTATCCACCAGACCCCGACCTTGAGTCCCAAGACCACAACGACACCATCTACGTTTCACCCAACGAGGACACACGCTATTACATGGTCGGCTATGCAGCCGACGACTGCGACGTTGCGGCCATCAGCATCCTTGTCAAGTACATACCCCTACCCGTTCTGGATCTCGAATACTCGCCCAACTATATTGACACCGAAGTGCCTATTGTCAACTTCACCGACCTCTCGGAAAACCGTGACCACACGCGTTGGATATTTGGCGACGGGGGATCCTCCACTGGCGAATCGGTGACCCACCACTTCGACATATATGCCCCAGAGTGCAATGTCGTCACCATGCAAAGCTACAATGAGATTGGATGCTCCATTGACAGCACCTTCACTATCCCGATCGACACATTCGGTTTTTACCGTCCCAACATCTTTACACCGAACAAGTCTACCAACAATCGCTTCTATATTGTCTGCCCCAGCCAGCTCGACAAGTTCCACATCGACATCTTCAACCGTCGTGGGCACTTAGTCTTCAGCTCCGACGACCAGCACTTCCAGTGGGATGGCACTAACAACGGCACCCCCCTGCCACAAGAATCCTACCCCTACATCATCACCTACACCCGCTCGGGCAGTATCTCCGAATACAAAGTATCGGGCATCGTCACCCTTATACGATGACGTGGAATTATTAAAAAAAGCCAAGAGGAAATGCCCCTTGGCTTTTTTTTGATGAATTGTCGTCTACAATAAAGTCTTCAGAGTTTCTTCCACCGTGTCGAAGGCTTCAGGGTAATTTGTATCAATATTGCTAAAAATCCGGATTTCAGGCTCTGTTCCATACACCGTAAGAGGCTTTAGATAACCCAATTTTATTAGATTATTTTCATTGCGAGAATAAGCCTGTAGCACTAATAGGTGAAAAGCTCCCGACGCAGAAATACTCTCTACATTGCGGAAATAGAAATCCACAGGAACCAAATGGGCATACTCTGATTCCCATTCGGGATGGTCGGGGTTAGAAGGTATTGGCCGTTGCCTTTCTCGCAACTGGCTGGCAGCATCAAACAATTTTTCTGAAAGGGTTGTCCATATTGGAAGCTTGCTTAGTACCCCTCCCAATTGATACATGTGGCGATACAATGAGGCATTCAACAGGCAACGGGTATACTGACTCATTCCATCCTTCAACTTAACAATATCGGCATCGTTGCTCTTGTTAAGCCACTCTCTCAATGTTACACGCTTTGCATCAACAAACATATACCCTATTTCTTTTTTCAAAGGATAGTCGTCCAAATGGTCAGGACGATAAGACTGGACCATACGATTTATAACCTTTGGCATATTGGCCAACATATTGGCTGTTGGTTCAATGCCATCTGTCCACACCCAGCATTCTACTCTAGGCTGCATCAAGGAAACAATCTTCTTTGACATATCCAACTTGTTGAACAGTTTATCTAGCTCAGCATTATAATCCCTTACAATGGCATTACAGACATCAATCCACACAAAACTCTTTGGCAACCGTTGCCAACCCACCATATCAGATTGATTTCCAAAGTTGGCATCCAACAGAGAGTCTATACGCCGATTGCAATTAGCAAATATCGACTTTGCTCCATCATATAATAAACTCTCCAACATGGTACTTACCTCAAATATCAACCGTTTGGAGGTTCCTCTGTGATTACTTGACAGGAACCTATAGCCATCATGCAACAATCGACAAACGAAATAATCTTGTTTAGTCATATCTTTACTATTTTATAACCTAATGACAATATGAGACGTAAGGTCTCTATTGAAGTGTTGCGGTCGTAGGATTTCTCGGACTCTGGCAAGTCGTCATAAGGAACCAAACAAGGGTTTTCCTTGCGGGAGTCGTCGCGCCGAGGGCCCCAAGTCCACCCGTCTGCAATGCGTCCCAGCGACCAGATGTCGTGCACATTGCGTGCCATCAGCTCGGTCAGTTGCATCAGTTCGTCACTCAGCTGGATGTCCGAAGTGTCTACGGGTTGGGGGGTATAAGTTTTGTTTTGCATAATATTTTTTTTAATTACTTATCTATTAAAGGTCTGCCACTACATCTCTGAGATTCTTCACAATGGTTATATCGTATGACTTTGCGGAATCAGGCAGCTCGCAATATGGAGCAATATCCTTGTGTCTAAATCCTTTATCTTTTTGTTTATTGTGATCTTTCTTAGCCGTTGCCTTCACACTTGCGTCATTGCTGGCAAGTCTAGCATTATAGTCATCACGCTCCGCTTTCGGCATCGCACTGAAACCGACTAACAGTTTTTCCATATTCCAACGAGCATGCTCTAAATGAGCAAGCCGGTTTATTGCATCTTCATCCAATAGGAGAAGTGGTATATCTCGCCAATCAATGCCCTCACTACGATATTTCGCATATATTGAGTTGGCAGCATATATGTTCGACATCTTCTTTGCGAATGACAGTTGTCGCCACGACTCGTCTAAATCCGTCTCGTCGCATGGCATCATCACATAACTTTCTCCCTTTTCATACAAGAAGTTGATACGCTTGCCAGCAGATTCACGACGGTTCAGATTTCGGTCGAAACTATCAGTCATGTTGCCAAACGGACGGATATTATTATACCTCTCAACCTTATTATCTTGAATGGCATGAAGCATGGCATCATTAACTGGCTGGTAGACTAATATCACGGGTTTTTCTGGTTTTGCCTCCTTCTCATCCGACAAAGTGTAGAATTTCCTCGGCAAATATAGAGCCTGTGCTATATTCTTTTCGGCATCTTCGTCACAGAACGCCAATGTAAGAATCCGCCTTTCATCCTTAAGCCAACTTACTAACTCTCTACGAATCCATTCGTCAACCACAGAACCTTTAATAAACTCCCATTCCACATCCAGAAAGTCACCGTACTCTTGTCTCGGCACACTCTTTTTTGTATGTCCCTCTTCGCGATACTCACTGTGTGACATCTCGAATAGTCCCGGATACCTTCCCATGACCAACTTCATCTCTGTGTCTGCTTCGGGATCGACAAAGGTAATTTTGGTGCGAATGGGGTTCTCGGCAGTTTCATCAAAGTTGGGAAAATGGCATAGGTGAGCAGCCGTGCTCGCCATGGCATATCCCATCTGTGTCATGCCAAACACCACTAAATGCACATATTTATCGCTGTCTGGCCCAATGCCCTTGCGGTCGAGCGTACAGCCCTCCCATCGTTCATCATCACCAATTAATATCTGCTGAGCCACCGACTCTAGTCGATTGAAAATGGTCGTCTCCATTTTGGCAGTACTGGGCTCTTCCGGCATAGCATGGAACAGATAAGTCGAAGCGTTCCTTTCAAACGACAGATAGCATTGTGCATCCGTTTTGGCCTTATCTCCTCTTATCTTCCCTACCCGTTGCCAACAGTCCATATTAATTGAGTCGTGTTCCTTCTCCTCATCCTCACCAATGATGTAGATTACCGACGCCAATTCCACTTGACTAAACAGCAGAGCCTTGTCCATATTCCTTTCACCGTGATATATAGTCAACGACACTTTTCTCTCCTCATTCGTCAGCAATGGCACAATCTTCACCCACAATTCCTCGGCATCTTTGTTCGACAATATCACCACATCCTTCTTTCTCAGTTGCTCGTCAGCAGCTATCGACTTCAGCAGTCCTACAACCATTGAGCTACCGCCCAATATCAATACGTGATTCTCGAAATAATAGTGCAGAAAACCTTTTCTGTGGCTTGCAGCCCGATTCATCAATATATTGCTGAACATCGAGATTAAGAATGCTGTAAAGAACATCGTTCCCACCATAGCCACTAGCAGCTGGTACCAGTGGGGCAGAGCCGATCCTTCCAGAGGATAGTTACTCTGTCCTATTACCAAACTAATCACATCATCAAGAGGGTATGCTCCTTTTGGAACGCCTGCACTTTTCCATATCAATGCCACTAGCCACAACGCCAGCGTCCAAACCACGCAAAATCCCAGAACCCACAACACAGGCTTCCACACTCTGTTGCTGCTAAACGAGCGGTCGAACCGCCACAAGACACGTTTCCAGTACTTACGCATTCTGAGAATTCTAATTATCCTTATTCACCAATTCATTCACTCTATTCTTCATTGACTCTGCATCCATCGGATTCTCAACAACCACCTTCTTCAATCCATCTAAATAGGCATCAACAGCCAATTTATCAATACGTTCCTTCACAGTAGGATTGTTGGACTTTTCCAGCTCTTTCTTTGCTGCCTCCACATAGTAGTCCATAAGTTTTTCATATACACACACCAACTTCTGCTCTGCTTTATGGTACGGTTTCATCACTTCTTCTCGTGCCGCCAACAGTGCCTTTACCAAATGGAACTCCAATATGGAGAATATCACAATGAGCAATCCTGACATTACAAACAGCATCCAATTCCACCACTCATACGTCAAAAATACAAGCACGCATAATGCAACATATACCAAAATACTACAGCCTATCGCATAATAATAGCCGTTTGCATTGGGTTTATTCATCATTAATGATTCTTGTTTCAACTGCTTAATAAATGTTTCCATATCTAATTAGTACTCTTTAATTTTTTATCATTTTTATCAATTATTGATCGCAATAACTCAATAATACCCATCGCTATTGTCCACAGTCCAACAGGCACAATCCATATCCATACCCACAGACCTCCTATTTTCGTCTCAAAACAACCAGCTGCACAACCAGCTGCAAAAATCACCAAATATATAATAGGAATAATATGACAAAAAAATATTACCCACCAGGACATAAGCCAATCCCATATTTTATCAATTTTAAGTTTTACTCTTTCTATTTTTGCTTCTTTCAATAATTTACTAAATTGCTTTGCTGCCTCTTGGTGTTCTCTTTCTAATCTTTCTTCTCTAATAGTTAACAGATTAACCTCTTTGATAATATCATTATTGGGCATCACAACCTTTTCCTCAATGAAATCGCAAGAATCATTTATGATGTGTTCTGGCGTTTCTGTAACTGGTGTTTCTGTAACTGGTGTTTCTGAATACTCCACGCCCTGCACTCTAAGAATATATTCACCCTCTGCCAATGGTACCCGCATCATCTCGTTGGCATCTAGATTCCCTACATATTTCCTATCAATGAATAATTCACTATCTAGATTACATTTCACTTTAAGATTGGGAAGATTGGACATGTTCTCATGAGTCATACTTTTTGCCATAGGCACCATCCCTCTGTCCTTTATGAGCAACTCAACATTTTTCCCACGTTTACGTCCCTCATCTTCTCGAATCATTCTCTCCTTTTCCTCTCGCTCTCTTCGCAGTCTTTCTGATTCTTCAGTCTGTCGTCTTTCTCCTTTTGAATCTCTACTAAGTAATTTGTCAACAGTGTCTTTCAGTTTACCAAAATATGTCTCTGGATATGGGAACGCATCTATCCAGTTCAGATTTTTTAGATAATACTTTTTCGCTCCAGTCATGCTAGCATTCGAGAGCTTAAACGTCAATATAGGAATCTTGTTCTCTGATGCTAGCTCTATCTCTCGATCGGTTTGTAGTGACACATTGAACGACTCAGAGAATACTACTACCATCATCGCACTACTATCTATTGCTTCAGCAACGGCCCTTGCCCACACTTTACTTGGTGGTATATCCCTATATGCCACAAAACAGCGATACTGATAGCCTTGTTCCAAATAGCCACATAATCCCTCTGCCACCTTTTGGTCTACCGTAGAGTAGCTAATAAATACGTCATATTTATACTCTTTAC
>CAMYZD010000047.1 GCA_947303735.1 uncultured Bacteroidales bacterium
ATTAAATTTAAAATCTTTTGTAGCCACTATAATACAGCGTATTACAAAATGCAATATTTCTCTAACTAAAGCTTTTCAACGGGGTGTTTTCAGCCCTATTTCCACCCCTTTTCTACCCCTCCGCCAAAAAGTTATCAACAGCTTTTCAACCGCCCCCCCCCTCCTCGGCCAGGATGGGTCAAGAGAAGGTTCGCTGTAGGTTCGCCATAGGTTCGCTCCAACCTCCTCTCCCAAAGTGGAGACAAGGTGCATCCAAAACGGGATGAAATAGGCCACACCCTCACCTATCCATTTAGCGAATGAATCTTTTAAAAGGCACCACCCTCACACCTAGCTTGCACATAATTTCAGACCATTTCTCCCTTTTACCTAAAATGCACAAAACATAGAACAAACTATGAATCAGTCTATTCTACACTACATAAACAACGGCCAAACCCTCCCCTATCGCTCTTATATACGAAGATGATGCGCAAAAGAATTGAAGAAAAAACGAAGGGGAAGTATAGGCACGGCAAAGCCATGGCCCAGCCATCACTCATGCACCCTTTGAAGGAAGGGGTAGAGGAGGTTGCGCCAAAGGCTGCCGCCGTTGGAGGTGATTTCAGGGCTGGGGGGGGCGAACGATTCGTTCATAAGTAATTAAGCAAAAAAAAGAAAGGGCTTTCTGCTTAGAGCAGAAAACCCCCTGAAGAAAACAATTAAATCTTATTTCACAAGATTGTAGGTGTCGCTGGCAATGACGTACTCTTCGTCGGTGGTGACCACGACGGTGGCAACCTTCGAGTCGGGGGTGCTGAGGATGACATCCTCGCCCATGATCTTGTCGTTGAGCTCGAGGTCGACCTTGATGCCGAGGCACTCGAGGCCTTCGAGGATAGGACGGCGCATGAACCAGGCGTTCTCGCCGATGCCGCCGGTGAAGAGGAGGAGGTCGCAGCCGCCCATCTCGGCCATATAGCCGCCGATGTAGCGTTTGACGCGCTGGGCAAACATGTCGAAGGCGTAGGTGCAACGCTCGTCGCCTGCGTCACGGCCGGCACGTATGTCGCGCATGTCCTGCTTGTCGCCGCTGATGCCGATGAGACCGCTCTGCTTGTAGAGCACTTTGGTGAGTTCCTTGGAGGTCATGCCCTGATCCATGAGGTAGAGGAGCACGCCGGGGTCGACATCACCGCAGCGGGAGCCCATCACAAGGCCTTCGAGGGCGGTCATGCCCATGGTGGTGTCGAAGCTCTTGCCGTGGTCGATGGCGGCAATGGAGGCACCGCTGCCGAGGTGGCAGGAGATAATCTTGAGGTCGTTCCAGTCGCGGCCAATCATCTTGGCGGCCTTCTCGGCGACGAACTTGTGGCTGGTGCCGTGGAAGCCGTAGCGACGGATGCCGTACTTCTGATAATATTCATAGGGCAGACCATAGAGGAACGACTTGGGCGGGAGGGTGCTGTGGAAGGCGGTGTCGAAGACGACGGCCTGCGGCACGTTGGGCAGCACTTCGCGCATGGCGTAGATACCGGCGAGGTTGCCAGGGGTGTGGAGGGGTGCGAGATGCTCGAGACTCTTGATTTGCTCAATCACCTTGTCGGTGACGAGGGCACTCTGTTTGAAGATTTCGCCACCATGAGCCACACGGTTACCGACGGCACCTACCTCATTGATATCCTTGATCACGCCAATCTTGGGGTCGACCAAAGCGGCGAGAACCATCTTAATACCTTCGGTGTGGTTGGGGATGGGACGCTGCTCGTAGTGCTTTTCGCCATGATATTTGTGAGTGAACTCACCCATTTCTAAACCGATGCGCTCCAAGAGACCCTTTGCCATCACTTCGGCATTGTTAGCCATGTCAATCAGCTGGTACTTGATTGAAGAACTGCCACAATTGAGAACTAATATTTTCATGATTGAGGTTTAAATTATTGAATATTATTAATTTCCTTATTTATTAGCACAAAAATTGAACTTTCAAAGATACAAAAAAAAATGGAAATAAAAGTTAAAAATGATAACGACCACGGTGGAATAACAGAAAAAAGGGAATATTCTAAAGTATACTTTTTGGAAAATGGAAATTATTATGAAGTATACTTGAGAATATTGTGTCCGAGGGAGTGTTCTATATTGCTTTCAACAACCATTTCCATACAGGAACCACATCAATAGTGATGCCTTCCTCGGTTATCTGGCGCTCAGTGTCCCATGATACGATAAGCCCATGATATTGCTTGTAGGCTTTTAAAAATCTTATCAATCCGCCCACTTCACGTTCGTATGTAGTGATGTCATCAAGGCTGTACGATACTTGAATAGCAGTGTTGGCCTCAGGAATACAAAAGTCTACTTCAACACCCTTATTATAGTAGAACAATCGTAATTCGTCGGCAGTATTTGTGTACTGCTTATGCAGATGAATCGCCACAAGGTTCTCCAACAACTTTGTCTCCCCATCCATTAAGAAAAGACCTAGGATGCCATTATCTGCAAAATAGCGTTTCACGATGGTCTGCTGCTCGGAAAGCGGTGAGGCAAGATTGGGAATAGAAAAGATGAGAAAGGCATCTTCCATATAATCAAGATAGTCTTTCAAGACGGTAGGGCTGATGGTGTCGCCTGTTGACTTGATGATATGTTCTAGTCGTTTTAATGTGGTTGGTTGCATTACACAATCCGCCAACTTCCGTGCCAATAGCCGAAAGATGCGAGGATTGCGAATCTTGTTACGCTCCACAATGTCACCCATCAGTATTTTCTGATACAGAGAAGTGAGCCATTCCCGTTTGTCGGTTTTGTCGAACGACTCGGCAAAGCCACCCTGTCGGAAATACTCGGCAAAACGTCGGACTACCATCAGCCGTGTCTCAGGGTTGAACTCCCAATTTCGGTTTAGTTCAACGTTACAATAAGCCAGATATTCTTTAAATGAGAAGGGATAGATATTTCGTTGGATGTAGCTGCCGCCAAGGCTAGAGGCTATCTCACGACTGAGCATCTTGGCATTGCTACCTGTAATCATAACTCGGTGTTTCTCTTCGGCAAGACGGCGAGCAAACTTTTCCCACCCATCGATATTCTGTATCTCGTCAAGGTAGATACAGGGATGCTTCTGGTCGTACATCTCCCAATAGGCATCGAGTAGCATTCCAAGTTCGTTGGCATGGATGGGTGCAAGCCGTTCATCTTCAAAGTTAACATAGAGGAAATCCTCCACCTTAGCCTTCTCTAATGAAAGCTTTGCCTGGATATCCTGATATAGGGTATACGATTTGCCGGCACGTCGGATACCAATGAGCACATAACATGATTTTTTATCGAACAATTCAGCCCGCTGCAGCAGTTCGACTTGTCTGATTTGCTGCTGTTTTTCTACGATAATGTTCTTAATGAGTTGCTTATCCATAACAATATTCTAAAGTATACTTTGCAAAAATACAAAATTTTTCTGAAGTATACTTAAGAATATTTTTTTTGTTTTTGATTAAGGATGGGTTATATTTATTTGTTTTTCATTGTCGCATCCCTTCGGGACGCAGGCATCTTTTCGCTGATCACCACCGCACTGCGCAATGTACGATGTTGCCCCCCTTGGGCGCGACTCCGTACTGCGCAATGATCGATGTTGCTCCCTTTGGTCGCGACACCGTACTGCGCAATGATCGATGTTGCTCCCTTTGGTCGCGACACCGTACTGCGCAATGATCGATGTTGCTCCCTTTGGTCGCGACACCGTACATTGCTTGTACGGTGTTATGAATAGTCTCACCTCCGAGGTGATTTATAGAGACACTAGGACAAAAATGGGCGTTTTTTAGCGGAAAAGGTGTTGTATGAGAAAAAAGTTGTATATTTGCAGCGTCAATCATCCGAGCCCTTGATGGGTAAGCGGGTGGGTGACAGGACATAATAAAAAAGACGTTGAGCGAAACGTTTTATCTGCGGCGTACAGAACTTCGCAACTTCTAACCTACCGCACGGTAAAGCAGTGGCCACCGTCCATTGGCACGTTATACATGGTTCTTATGTATAGTCGACTGCGTGGGCTTCGGCATTGCTTATCCTCGGTAGGTGGGCATGCGAAGGCCTTGTACGCGGGATGAGCGATGAACTCAGATACCCGCGCTTCTTTTTTATGCGCCTTCCTGTTTTTCAATATTTCCGCCCTACGGGTATCGGGCAAACAGAACCGATGTGCCCGATGGGATATAACAGGGCAACAAAACATGCTAAACCAAAATAAAGGGGAATACACAATCCCTGAAGTGAGGACGCTGCAGGTCAGCGTCGAAAACGGCTATGCCCTCAGCGCACACGGCGGCGCCACCCCGACACATTCCCAAGGAATAGATGGCGGCACTGAAAACTTCAACGGATACGGCAACGGATTCGACGGTAGCAGCTTCAACTAATCGTTAACCAATCAAAAAGAAGAAAGACAAATGAAAAAAACATTAGTACCATTTATAGCCCTGACCGCCTTTGCGACCATGACAACTATTTCCTCCTGTAACAAAGAGGAGTTGGGAAACACCGAGTTTACCGCCACCATAGAGTCCTGTTCCGACCAGCAGGGCAAGACCATCCTCAACGGCACAGCTCTTAACTGGGAGTCGGGCGACCAAGTTGTGATTTACGGCACCGCTGGTGCTGGCATCTACGCTGCCACACCTCAGACCCCTGCCACCACCGCCAATTTCGGCCGAGTGAGCGGCAATCCGGGCAATGCTCCTTTCCGCGCCTACTATCCCTCCACACTGACTACCGACGGGGTAAACATCACTCTCCCCGCCGCCCAGACCTATGTGGCAGGCTCTATAAACGAGTTTCCCATGTATGCCGAGAGCAGCAACAGCCATCTTGCTTTTAAAAACCTGTGTGGCGCGCTGAAGTTGCACCTCACCAAAAATGGGGTCAACATCAGTTCCATATCAGTTACAGCTAATAGTGAGATTAATGGCATCTACAGCGTCAGCTACAACACTGGCGACCCGCAGCTAGTTCACAGCACGGGCACAGGCAGCAACACTACTACCATCAGCTGTGCTACCGCGCAGGACATCAGCAACGGGCTCGACTTCTTCGTCTGCCTGCCTGCTGGCGACTACACAGGTTTGATAATTGAACTGAACACCGACGATGGTCGCTTTTGCACAAAGACAGCCAACACCACCATCCCCGTGCGTCGCAGCCACTATACCCTCATCACGCTGGGCGAGAACGACCTCAACTTCACCACACAGTTGCATCCTGGAGCATTGCCCGGATTGTTTTCGGTAAGTGCCACGCAGCAGGTTCATTTCTCGCAGGGCAACCTGCAGTACCAAGCTAGCACCAATACTTGGCGTTTTGCTGAGCATCAGTACGACTATGTGGGCAGTGCCAATAGTAACATCAGTTCTACCTATACCGGATGGATAGACCTCTTCGGCTGGGGCACTAGCGGTTGGAACAGTGGTGCTGTATGTTACCAACCTTGGTCGACAAGCATATCAAACAGCGATTATTATCCCGGTGGTTCGTATACCAATAGCTTGACAGGTGCATACACCGAAGCGGACTGGGCGTGGCACAATGCCATCAGTAACGGAGGTAACGCAACCCATCAGTGGCGCACTTTGACACAATCAGAGTGGGAATATCTCCTCATCACTCGCACGAATGCTTCATCCAAACTAGGAACAGGCAATATCGACGGTGTAGGCGGACTGATTATCCTGCCCGACAGTTGGACGCAGCCTTCGGGGTGTCCTCAGTTCAATTCTGGCTATGCATCGAGTTTTGGTGATTGGACGCATAACAGCTACACTCTTGCCCAGTGGGCGCAGATGGAGGCTGCCGGCGCTGTGTTCCTGATTGCAGCAGAGGACCGCACAGGTGTGGATGTCGGCGGTGGGGGCAACTACGGCTACTATTGGTCATCCACACCCTACGATGAGGACGACGCGTACGTCCTGTTTTTCTACGGTGAGGATCCCGGCGAGACGTTCGGCGAACCTCGCTACTTCGGGTTCTCTGTACGCCCCGTTCGCTGACGCAGACATGGCTATGGCTCGGCCTCGAGAATAGGACTCTCGGTCTCTCGCCTTACGCCATGTTCAGGATTAAATTATTAAATTATTAATTTTTGTCGGAGGCAGTCTCCGCTGCCCGTGATAAGCAAAAGAGAGTCCTTGCCACTGCGGCAGGGACTCTTTTCTATTATTTGTATGCGAAAAATGTTGGGGCGAAGGGAAAGCGACAGTCGTTCTAATGTTCTTGAAGCCTAATCTCGTTTGCCAGGCATTAAATCTATTAAAGCGTCATAAACTAGCGGATAGGCTTCTAATGGATTGAATGACACCTCAGGGCGCAGCAATGGTACAACATCCGTTAGAAACTCATTGTCGGTCATCTTCTCCTGAATGTTTTGCACATACTCCCTGTAGGAGGGTATTCTGTCTATTACAAATCCCATATATCGCTGATAGCACTCTAGTATTTGGCTTGCATCGTAGTTGCGTGACGAAAGTCCTTGATATATGTCAAATAAATCCCTACCCTTCTTTCTTTGAAACAATGCTCTCAATTTGGTTCCCAACAATTCCTCAAATTGATAAGTCGTCAAGATAGTCTCACCAGAAAACCAACTGTTTACCATAACAAATGGCATCTTTACGAGACCCAGCACATTGAAATGTTCAAAACAGTTGATTTCTATTTTTAACCTGAGTGGTTGGATGGGTGGCATCTCAGAATCGAAACGGAAGAACATCTTGTTGCTATGTTTCTTTTGTGCTGTACTCCTATTGGGCAACCAATCCAGCACCTCACCCAACCGATACATGATGGGCTTGATTGGTCCGGGATATATCTGCACAAGGTCGATATCTTCGCTATATCGAGGTTGCGGCATCAGGTACAGTTTGTGCAGTGCCGTTCCGCCACGAAAAGCCAATTGTGAAGCAAGAAAATCATCGTTGAAGATGCTGACCAACGCACGACAAATAATCAAATCTTGTTCGACCATGGCATCAGTGTTCCAAGGAGCATGGTCACGCCACTCTTGTATACAATATTGTGGAATCATATCTCGTCAATATCTATATCATAGTTCTCGATTACTTTCCAACGGTTGTCTGCACGCATATCGTTCGTGATGGCGACGGTTTGCTTCAAGGGAGTCTTGCGAAGTGTTTTACCCGATAGTTTCACCAAGGCGAAAAGGTCATCAGCCTGTTGGAGTGCTGCAACCCGCTCTAACAAATAACCCAGTCTCTGTAACGTAGCACGACTGAAGTAGGCCAACAACGGCAACTTGGCTTTATCCCAGCATATAGTTTCACACAATTCCACTAATACCTCTGCCGCCCGACTCAATCCGCCAATCTTTTGTTCTTCTGCGACAATGTCTAAAGCTGTTAGTTCAGGACTTGAAACATTCATATACCCTGTCTGCGTCTTTACTTGCTTAATAAAAGTTATAGGGATGTCTTTCCGAAGAGTGAATTCCAAGCGGGAACCATTCTTGATGCCGGAGCGTATCGGTTTGCCATTAGTAATGACCTGAAAGATCATGGCCTTCTGGTGGGAGGCACCATTTAGCTCCGCAGCTGAAAGCAGTGAAACATAATAATCGCGACCAAGAAACTTCATAAGTCTGTCGATATAAAATGTAGGAGGAACTACACCTCTCAATTTATACTCAGTAGGTACTATGACATAAAAATTCTGCCAAGGAGAGACTATGATACCTCGATTGACTAACCTGCTAAGGTTATTTTGCAACGCTTGGCCAGATATGGGTAATTGAATAGCAGCAATATCGTCTTTTGTAAAGATATATCGCCCGCCCATCATTTCATTAGTAACCCAGTCATTAAGATTTGTGTTTTCATCCATAGGTGTTGTTTGTCGTCTATATGCGAAAATAATCACTTATTGATTATTTTCGCTTTTGGTTTGCAAAAATACACATTTTTCTTAATATTGACACATTTTTTGATGTAATATTAATCTAATATACTTAGAATAAACTAATTACAAAATCAAATTTCTTCATAAGCCACCTTGTATTATCTTGTATTATCCTGTAATAATACTATAATTATACCACATTTCTCTGCTTATTCATAACTCATAAAAGTCGTATCTTTTTGTGTCACCAATAATCCGCCACCTATGACAAGCAGAAGAGTGTCCTTGCCACTGCGGCAGGGACTCTTTTCCATTTCCACACTGCAAAAAGATGCCCGAAAGCTACTACAACTAAAACATTTTTGCCCTAGACACAATAAACCTAATGCTTTTACGTTTTATATAAAAAAATATTTGATATGCCAGAGATATTCAGAATATTTGGAATGAGATTCTTTTTCTACTCACGAGAACATGAGCCGATGCATGTCCATGTCAAGAACGCTGATGGGAGAGCCAAGTTTGACATCACGCAAGAGAAAATTGTGTTGGTGAAGAATGAAGGATTAAAGATAAAGGACATCAAAGCTGCGGAGATGGTCTTAGAGGAGAACAGGGAATTGGCTATTGAGAAATGGAATGAATACTTTGGAAAAAGTTTGAATGATGAAGATTTGTAAGGTTTGGTTTGAGAATGATAGGATATACGTCCTAACTGATGACGGTCGCACCATGTGGCAGTCGCTGCTGTATTATCGTCGGCTACGCGAAGCAACCGATGAGCAACGTGCCGACTGCGAGATTGACGATGAAGGTATTCATTGGGAACGGCTGGATGAGGATGTGTCTCTTGAGAGTTTTGGATATGACAACCCAGAGCCTGAGGGGGTGTCGCGACTATTCCTCACACACCCCGAACTGAATGAGTCTGCCATTGCACGACGTCTTGGAATAGACCGAAACGTGATGCGACAATATGTAAGCGGAATGAGCAAGCCATCACCAGTGACCGAACAACTAATCTTTAACGAGGTGAGACGTGTGGGGTCGGAACTTGCATCAGTGAAATTGTAGAGCGGCATTGGTAATTCCTCTGTTGAGACACCGCACAAACGATACGGCTTAACATTTTACTAATAACATTTTGATAAGTCGGTTTTTGTGTGTCTACTTTATTAGGCTGGTACATTCAACTTACAAAAAGTTGCAGAAACACCCATAAAATACTTGCAAAAAGTTGCAATAATAGCACAGAACAACCTGCAAAAAGTTGAGAGAACACATTACAACTCACAATTTTGCAATAAGTTGCAAAAAAGACAAGAAATAACATTCAATAAATAACAAGCTTTATGGGTAGAGGGTGGCAACATCAAAGAAATGTTGCCACTGCGGCAGGGACTCTTTTCTATCTACCAGATTCCATTGCATATACCCCGACTTAACGTTTTGCTAATAACATTTTGTTAAGTCGGGATTTTGTTGTATATTTGCAGTGGGAATTAATGAAGAAGAATATGGATAACCCTTTTGTTTTCAACGGATACGCGGGTGCAGAGCACTCTTATGTCAAAAGAACACTACAAGGGTTGGTTGCAGCGACCTTTTATTTATACGTATATTACATAAGGACTAGAGGTTTATGCTGTTCTCGTCAAGGAGGAACTGGCGGAGGCCGAGGGTGGTGATGCCACGGTCGTCGCGGCGCAGGAGAATGTCGTCCTTGACAATGACTATCTTTTTGAATGAGTCACCTACAGCTTCCAACGGTCTAGTTTCCTGTCTCCACTTTTCTTCGGATGGAATGGCATAGGCGGATTGGATGTAATAGCGTTGACTCCCTCGGTTGACAACAAAGTCTATTTCGATTTGCTTGCGGTCGTCGCCCTGACGGATTTCCACCACCCCAACATCAACGTTGTAACCCCTCATGAGAAGTTCGTTATAGATGACATTTTCCATGATATGTGTTTCTTCTATCTGCCGGAAGTTGAGGCGGGCGTTACGTAACCCGATGTCGCTGAAATAGTATTTGTAAGGTGTTGAGATGTATTTCTTACCCTTTATGTCGAACCGCATGGCACGATGTATGAGAAAGGCATCTTCGAGGTAGCTAAGGTATTCCTTGATGGTGGCGGATGACAGAGTTGTGCGACTCAAACTGTTGAAGGTGCGTTCCAGTTTCGAGGGATTGGTCAGCGACCCGACAGAGGAGGATAATATATCAAGAATGGTTTCGAGCGCCATGTCGTTGCGGACGTTGTGCCGTTCCTTTATGTCGCATAGGTAGGTTTCGCGAAACAGCTGTTTGAGATAGGAAGACTTCTCGTCGTCGGACTGGAGTTGCATGGTGAAAGGCAACCCACCATAGGTGAGGTACTGCTGCCACAATTGCTCCCAACCAAATTGAGGAACGGCTTCGGCTATTTCTGAGACAGAGAGCGGATAGAGGTGTATTTCATCGCCGCGTCCGCGGAACTCGGTAATGACATCGCGAGAAAGGAATTTAGAGTTACTTCCCGTCACATAGACATCGGCATTGTATATTTTGGTATAACTGTTGAGGACATCTTCAAATTCCGGAATCATCTGAACTTCGTCGAGCATAATATAGTAGGTGTCCTTGTCGGTCATCAGACCGTCGATGTGAGCAATAAGTGCATCGGGATTACGAAGGGACTTGTTTCGACGGTTTTCCAAGTCTATACGAATAATGTGGTCATCGGTAATGCCTTCGCTTTTCAAGTGCTTATAGAAAATATCGAACAGCAGAAACGACTTTCCTGAACGACGGATGCCCGTAATAACCTTTATTAAATGGTTATTCTTGTGAGCAATGAGTTTGTTGAGATAACGCTGTCGTGAGAAATACATGATGATAACCTATTTTACATTTTTTCCGTTTGCGGAAGATTTCTAAAACAGGTGCAAAGATACAAATTATTTTTTAATTGATGACAATTCAAAACAATTATCATTATAGCAAAACTGATTTACAATAATATAAAAAAATGACTTGAATATAATTATGTGTGTATTTATATTAGTCATCCTATGTAATATATTTTACATTTTTTCCGTTTACGGCACTTTTCTGAAATAAGAAATGGGTAGATAGGCACTGTTTTGATTTCTTTTATGACGGCACAATCTACTTTATTAGGCTCGCACTAATGCACAAGCAGAGCTGCAAAAAGTTGCAAAACACTCCTCATATATATCAGCAATCCTCTGTTGAGAATCCCGACAGAGGTAGAGATAAAAGAGGCTTAAATCCTCAATCAAAACAAATCGGCATGGCTGCCTGTGCCTGTGAGATTCCTTTGCACATACCATGACTTAACATTTTGCTAATAACATTTTGTTAAGTCGGGATTTTGTTGTATATTTGCAGTGGGAATTAATGAAGAAGAATATGGATAACCCTTTTGTTTTCAATGGATACGCGGGTGCGGAGTATTTCTGCGACCGCGAGAAAGAGTTGGCGGAGCTGCAAAGATTTGCCGAAAACAATGTCAATGTCACCCTTATCGCCCAACGCCGTATGGGCAAGACGGGACTGATATTTCGGCTGATGGATGAGTTAGCGAGCGTCGGGAGCGAGATTAAGCCTATCTATGTGGATATATTTGCCACACGCAATCTTGCCGAGTTGAATCGCACGTTGGCCACCGCCATCCTGAAAGCCTTCCCCGAAGAGTCGTCGGTGGGGAAAAGATTCTTGGGCATACTGAAAGGGTTGCGGCCGTCGTTTGGGGTTGACCCGCTGTCGGGGTCGCCACAGGTGCAGTTCACCTATCAGAACCAGACAGAAAAGGAGCATACGCTGGAGGGACTGCTGACCTTCTTAGAACAGCAACAGCAGCCGGTATTGCTGGCTATTGACGAATTCCAGCAGGTGAGGGAGTACGACAATGAGAATGTAGAGGCTTTGCTGCGGACCTATATTCAGCGGCTGCACAATGTGCGGTTTATCTTTTGCGGCAGCCGCAAGCACCTGATGACCGACATTTTCAGCAATCCAAGCCGACCGTTCTTTGCCAGTACCCAGTTCCTCGGACTTGAGGCCATAGCGGCCGAACCATATGGCAACTATATCACAAAGATGTTCGCGGCGGGCGGGAAAAAGATTGATGCCGAAGCGGTGGAGCAAATAATGCAGTGGTCAAGGCGACATACCTATTACACACAACGGTTGTGCCACGAGGTGTATGGGCTCCCAGCGGACCATATCGGCATTGATGAGGTGAACGGCTGTTGCAACACCTTGCTACAGCTGAATGAGCCTTATTTTCTGCAATACAAGCAGCTGCTGACGGCAGGGCAATGGAACTTTATGATTGCGCTGGCCAAGGAGGGAACAGTAGAACAGCCTTATGCTACGGCATTTCTAAAGAAATATGATGTAGGAGCCACCGCTGTGGCACGTAGACAATTGCAGACACTGATAGATAAAGATTTGGTATTTGCCGAGACCACCAAAGAGAAGACCTACTACGCTGTCGCCGATTTGTTCTTGATGCGGTGGCTGGAGAAGGAGTATTAGGCCCTATCAATGAGTGATTGTGAGGACCAAACCTAGGTACCTTTGATTTGTAAAAATGGCATGAATCACCTTGTATTTTCACGCAGTTACATATAAATCAAAAATAATTGTGTAAATTTGCACTTTGTTTATTATGTATTATAACTTTCATATTTTATTGATATGCAACCTTTACTGATTTACAATACTCTTTCGCATCAGAAAGAACTTTTCAAACCGCTCACTCCCGACCATGTGGGAATGTATGTGTGCGGACCTACCGTATATGGCGACGGCCATCTGGGTCATGCCCGTCCCGCCATCACGTTCGACGTGGTGTTTCGCTATCTGCGGCACATCGGCTACAAGGTGCGCTATGTGCGCAACATCACCGACGTGGGACACCTCGAGCATGATGCCGACGAGGGAGAGGACAAGATAGCCAAGAAGGCACGCCTCGAGCAGCTGGAGCCGATGGAGGTGGCACAGTACTACACCAACCGCTACCATGCCGCCATGGACGCGCTGAATGTGCTGCGTCCCAGCATCGAGCCACACGCCAGCGGACATATCCTCGAGCAGATTGAGCTGGTGCAGAAGATTATCGATGCAGGTTACGCCTACGTGAGCAACGGCAGCGTCTATTTCGATGTGCGCAAATACCAAGAGGACACCAAGAAATACGGCTGCTTGAGCGGACGTGTGATTGACGAGATGCTCTCCACCACTCGCGAACTGGACGGACAGGAGGAGAAACACTTCTCGGGCGACTTTGCGCTGTGGAAAAAGGCAGCACCCGAGCACATCATGCGCTGGAACTCACCTTGGAGCGTGGGCTTCCCCGGTTGGCACACTGAATGCACCGCCATGGGTACCAAGTATCTAGGTGAGACCTTCGACATCCACGGTGGCGGTATGGACTTGATGTTCCCCCACCACGAGAGCGAGATAGCCCAGCAGACAGCAGTGTGCGGACACGGCCCCTGCAAATACTGGATGCACAACAACATGATTACCATCAACGGACAGAAGATGGGCAAGTCGCTGGGCAATTTCATCACCCTCGACGAGTTCTTCACCGGCAAGCACGAACTGCTCGACCAAGCCTACACGCCCATGACCATCCGTTTCTTCATACTGCAGGCACACTACCGCAGCACGGTGGACTTCAGCAACGAGGCACTGATTGCCGCCGAGAAGGGTTACACACGCTTGATGCAGGCCTACAAGACCCTTGGTCGCCTGCAGCCCTCCAAGACAAGCAGCGTGGATGTGAAGGAATATCGCCAGAAGTGCTACGACGCCATGAACGACGACTTCAACACCCCCATCGTCATCAGCCACCTGTTCGATATGGCTAAGGTCATCAACACCGTGAACGATAAGAAGGCAACCCTCACACAGGCTGACATCGACGAGCTGAAGGGAGTGATGGACACCTTTGTGTTCGAAATCATGGGTCTGCGCGACGAAGCCAGCAGCGACAACACTGCCCTTATCGACGGATTGCTGAAGATGATACTCGACATCCGCGCCACCGCCAAAGCCAACAAGGACTGGGCTACCAGCGACAAGATTCGCGACGAGCTGGGCACGCTGGGCGTGACGGTAAAGGACGGCAAGGATGGCGCGACGTATGAACTGTGAATGCATGTTTCAGTGACCAGTGAATAGTGACCAGTGATACGAAAGTGCTCGTTTCATAGGTCACTGTTTACTTATTGCTCTTATGCAACGTATGACTGATTCTTGCCAAATAGTATCCATGTCGCGTCTCTTCGAGACGCTGGAAAGGAGGTTGAAAAATCAGTCAGATATATCATAAGAGCCTTACTTATAATACAATCCTCACATTAAACACACTCATTCAATGTACACATACCCATATCCCCGCCCTGCTGTGACAGCCGATTGTGTGGTGATAGGTCAGGAGGCCGACGGCAGTCGACAAGTGTTGCTGATACGGCGTGGGCACGAACCTTACAAAGACTGCTGGGCGTTCCCCGGAGGTTTCATGGAGATGGATGAAACCTTGGAGCAGTGTGCTCTTCGTGAGTTGAAAGAAGAGACCGGACTGACTCCCACAGGCGATTTAATAGAACTGAAGAGTTTCAGCACTGTCGACCGTGATCCTCGAGGCAGAACCATCACCGTGGCATTCCTTATCGAAACACCCCTGACCGAGGCAAAAGGACAGGACGATGCCGCTGAGGCACGTTGGTTCCCCCTCGACGACCTGCCCCCCTTGGCATTCGACCACCAAGAAATATTAAAAGTGGCACTGACGAGAATACAATAAAAGGCGACCTTCTCCGTTAATGCACTACTATGACTAAAAAGAAACTCACCTTTTTCCTCGGCATCGTCCTGTTAGCCATGCTACTAGGGTTGCTTATCGGCATCATGACCGCGCCTAAGATAAAAGCAGAGCAGGACCAGTCGTATACGATGGAGAATACTCTAAGCCAAAGCATCGACATGGTTATGGCCTTGGTGGACAACTACTATGTCGACAAAGTAGATTACGACTCGCTCACTGAAGAGGTGATGCACGCCCTCCTTTCCACCCTCGACCCACATAGCACCTATCTCACACCTACCGCATTTAAGAAAGAGGCAGAGACTATGAGCGGACAGTTTGAAGGCATCGGACTCACCCTTTTCTATATGAACGACACCGTATACGCTTCACATGTCATCCCCGGGGCTCCTGCCTCCAAAGCAGGCATCCATGTCGGCGACCGAATTATATGGGTCGACACCACCCAAGTGTCGGGAAAAGGATTTACTACCGAAAGCAGCAAAGTGGTTAGCCTTATCCGCGGTCCTCGCCACAGCACTGTGAAACTCACCATCCAACGCAAAAGTTCCAAAAAGCTGCTAACGATGAATGTGCAACGCGACGTGATACACACGCCCTCTGTGCCTGCCCACGTCATGGTTGCCCCAAAAACTGGCTATATACGTATATCCCATTTCGGTTCCTCCACCTACTACGAGTTCCGCGCAGCCCTGCTACAACTGCTTAACGAGCACATGGAAAGCCTCGTCATCGACCTGCGCGACAACGGAGGTGGCTCGTTAGAAGCCGCCATCGGTGTATGCAACGAACTGCTGCCCTCGGGCGATCTTATTGTCTACACTCAAGGCGAGCATAGCCAACGAGATAACGTCTATGCCACCACCGGAGGACTCTTCGAGAAAGGTCGCCTTATTGTGCTGATTGACGAAGGCTCAGCAAGCGCCAGCGAGATTGTGGCCGGTGCCGTACAGGACAACGACCGAGGCACCATTGTGGGCCATCGTAGTTTTGGTAAAGGATTGGTACAACGCCAGTTCCCCCTACCAAACGATGCAGCCGTAATGCTCACTATCGCCCGTTATTACACACCCTCAGGTCGATGCATACAGCGTCCCTACGACATGGGCACCGACGAGTACTACAGCCAATACATCACCCGCATCATACAGAACTACGTGGCCGCCGACTCCATATTGGATGCCGACTACGACACGACCCATACCTACCTCACTAAAAAAGGTCGCAAAGTGTATGGCGGCGGCGGTATCCGCCCCGACATCATGCTGCCCTACATCAGCGACACCAGCCTGATTTACTACAACCGCCTTATCGGCTACCGAGTTCTCGAAGAGACCGCTCACCGCCAACTCTATGAGCACTACGACCAACTCACCAAGCAATACCCCACTGTCGAATCGTTTGTACAGAACTACCAAGTTGACGATGTCACATGGAAGGCTATTCTCTCTCTTGCAGACCAAAAGAAGATACCTCGCCAAGCCTCCAGCATCAAAAAGTATGGCGACGACATCCGCAACCGATACAAGGCTACCCTCGCCATGAGCCTCTATGGCGACAATGCCTACTATCAGATTGCGCAGCAGGGCGACATCGAGTTGCAGAACGCCCTCAAACGGCTCAAGATAAAGTAAACCGACACCCTATAATATTCAATCATTTGATAATAAACAACCTCCCATCCATGAAAAAGTCACTCATCATAATCCTCTTGGCTTTCCTCGCCTCATGCAGTCTATCTGCCCAAAAGACCACTCTTTCGGGCACGCTGAACGGACTCCCCGAAGGCACCCATGCCATTCTTAGCGAAGTGGTTGGCAACCAACTGCGTCCTATCGACACTCTTCAAATCAGCGAATCGGGTGCATTCAAAGTCACTCTCACACCCTCCGCTCCAACTCTCTACCTGCTCCAATCCAACAGCCGAGAAAGCAACTGCTACCTTATGGTAGCCCCAAAAGAAAAGATAGCAGTCAACCTTACCTACATGCCAGAACTGAGAATCTTCAAAATCAACCACTGCAAAGGATCTCGTAACATCGAGCTATATCGTCAGTTCTACGACATCCTGCTCGGTGCTGTTGATTCCACCACGCAATCCCTTGTTCCGCAACAGGTAGAAGAACTCCTGTCCAAGAACAAAAATGTACTGATGAGCGCCTTTCTCGTCACCTTCTTCGAACAAGAATTCGAGAGCCACGCCGCCCTCTACGCCGACATTCGCGACGCACTGGTGAAAGATTATCCCAACGACCCCTATGTCAAACATCTTAACGACAGGCTGAAGGGCGCACTATTTTCTGGCATGGAAGCTCCTGAAATCAGCATGAAAGACCCCGATGGCAACATCCGCCGTCTCTCTGACCTGCG
>CAMYZD010000048.1 GCA_947303735.1 uncultured Bacteroidales bacterium
TGGTGTCGTCGGGACAATCGATATAAGCAGCAATGGCATTGAGGCTCGACATATAACGTTCGGCACCCCCTTCCAAAATCCGCTTCACCTTCTGCCAACTGTTGCGGTTAACCAAGCCTTCCATGTGACTCTTCCAGTCGGGATGAACCACTATCGCCACCTCGTCAACACCAGCAGCTTGGTCGAAGGCATCGATGCTACGCTCAATGACAGACCTTCCGTCGATGTCGAGAAACTGTTTCGGCATCGATGCACCCACGCGAGTGCCAGTACCTCCGGCTAATATAACGGCTATATTCATGACTATTAATTTAGTAAATAGCTATTTAGCGAACAGAGACCAATGTGTTTTTGTAACCTCTAATCAGCGACCTATGAAACGAGCGCGTTCGTGTTACTAGTCACTATTCACTGTTCACTATACTTCTGTTCACTCATACATTTCTTGAACCAGTCTCACCGACATACCCAGGTGCTTGGGTGCCGAACTAGCGCGTGGCACAAAGGTATCGACCAACAGATAGAGTGCCTCTAACGGCTTCTTGCCATTAGCCGAAGCTGTCCAGTAGTGGCACAAGTTGGCCGAGCCACGGACCTCGGTACCCTCTCGCTGGGTCTCGCATGGGAGAAACACAGCCCCAGCTGCTTCCAGCAGAGCCCATTTCTCAAGATTATATCGATTGATATAGTCCTCCTTGGGACCTGGCTTCACGTACACACCCTTGGGGCAACGCCAATTGTCGGGCAACAGAAGCAACCCGTAGTGACCGTCGACAAATGCCAAGGCATAAAGCCTACGAGCTCGTGGGCGCTTGCTGAGCAGGTAGGTCCATTCGTCCATGCTCAAGGTACGCCATATCTTGCCTCCGTCGGTAGGTAGGCCACAATAGAAGCCCCAGTCGGCAAAACGGTAATCCTCGGGATTGACAGAATAGCATGTGGGTTGCATAGCAGTGCCCCAGCCAAAGAGGTCGATCCAACCCTGGTAACGCTGGTTACCATAGAAGGGCTTCCAACCTATCACCTCGGTCTGCTCTGCGGCAAACCTACATAGATGGGTGCTAGGCTGATACTGCAAGTTGCCCGGAGAGAAACGAACCTTCATAGTGGGACTGACCGAGAATAATCCACCACATTTGCCCATCTGCAGACTGTCGGACGGGACAGTCTGTGCCGAGGCCGCTATCGTGGCAACGAGAAAAAGAATAAGGGATATTTTTCGCATAGTTCTATTGTTGTTTGCTAAGGGTAATGGGTCTTCCTATTTTTCTAAAAATCGTAACAACAGAGCAAATGCCAGGGCGGATACCAGCATCACCGACAGCTGTACCAGAACGGGTGTTCCGACCAACACGGCAGGCATCAAAACTAGTGCCTTCAGCAAATAATATACCACCTTGCCGCACAACATCGACACAAAAAGCGCACCCATAGTTCCCCATAGGTGTCCTTTCCACGCCTGCAGGCGTTCACAAACAAAGACCACCGTGGCATATTCCGCCATCATGCAGAAGGCTTTGGCCGGAGTTGGCATGCCCACCACGAGCATTGAGAAGAGGGGCAGCATCAGTGCCAAGACGTAGCCGTTGCGACGATCACGCACTAAGACCATGCCAAGCAACAGTACCCACAGCATGGGGTTGAGCCAATAGAGTGGCAATGACAGAATGTGCGAGAGGGCAGGAACGCTGCATCCCATAGCAAGCAACAGCAAGTCGATGGCGGCAACGCGCCATAACGAGCCATGAGTTATTGTCCTAATATTCATATGGGTGATAAATAATTGGTGATTAGCAATTGGTGAATTGTGTTTGTTTTGAAAATGCAAAGATACAAAAAAAAAGTAACATAGCAAGAAATAAAGTAAAAAGTAAAAAGTAAAAACTAAAAACTAAAAACTAAAAACTAAAAAGCGCGGCAGCAAATTTTTGAAGTAAGAAAATTGTGATTAGTGATTAGATTTATAGTGACCAGTGACCTGTGACACGAGATTTAGTGATTGGTGAATTGTGATTAGTGATTAGACAAATGAACGCTGCAGACGATTTTAATTCTTAATTCTTAATTTTTAATTTTCAAAGGTCACAGGTCACTCAAAAAAAACACACAGGTTGCAGGTCTCTTGTTTTATTTTTAGTCGTTACCTAATAAATTAATACCTTAGTGAAGAAAAATGTGTATCTTTGCATTTTGACCTATTATGTAATAATGATGAAAAAATTACTGAAAATCATTTGGATAATTCTAGTATGCCTATTAGCGGGGGTGTTGCTGGTGGTGGTTGCGGGCAGCCTCTTTGGCGGATGCGCCACCAAATATTATGTCAACAACCACTCCGACGACCTGATTGGCCGGCAGGCGCACGTGGAGCATGTGGGGCTGAACTTGCTCACTGGCCATGTGGCTGTCCACGACTTGTATGTGAAGGAGGATGACGGCGAGACTTGGTTTGCCAGCTTCGACACGCTCGACGTGTCGGTATCGCTTCTGCGGTTGCTCGGCAAGCGGGTACAAGTGCGCCACCTGACCTTGGTGGGGTTGGATGCCCATATCATCCAGGATAGCACGTGGTTTAACTTCTCGAGCATCATCGACCGCTTCCGCGGCGACAGCCTGGAGGTGGAGGTGGATTCGATGCCCAGCCAGTGGGTGGTGAGCATGCACGGGATACGGCTGGCAAAGTGTAAGTTGCTCTATGAAGACCGCCCACGGCAGAGCCACATCGGATTCCACAACCTCAACCTGCTGGTGCCCGACTTCACCGTTGGTGGCGGGGAAAGAACTGAGGGCGACCTCACAGTTGATTTGGCAGAAGGAGGCAGGCTGACGGCTCAGACTGACTATGATGCCACCTCGGGCAACTTTAATCTGAGCGTAGGCTTCGAAGGTTTTGCCCTCGACCAGCTGAAACCCTATCTAGGTGAGAGTACCCCTATTGAAAATATCGAAGGCGTTGCCGCCCTCGACTTGACGGCTAAGGGCAATTTTGCCCATCTCATCGAGGCGGAGATTGCCACCAAGGTGGGGTTGGACGGTGTGAGCATAGTGGATAGCAGCCTCTCACCGATAGTACAGCTAAAACAACTGAGGCTGGATGTAGGCAAGATGGTACTGAGCCAGCGGATGTTCGACATAAACACCTTCACTATGGACGGACTCACGGCACAATACGAACTGTTTGCCGACAGCAGCAACACTCTGACCCGACTACTGGGGCAGACGAACGCCCCCGACTCGACCGAAGTGCCCGACTCGACCGACCTGCACAACGCTGCCGACACATTGCCCACACCCCCACTGCAACTGAGGGTTGGTCATCTGGCATTGAGCAATATCAACCTCACCTACGCCGACCATACTATGTCGACAGACTTTGTGTTCCCCGTAACAGAACTGAACGTGACGGCGGACAATGTCACCACCTCGGGCAACAACAATGCCCGTGTGCGTGCCAACCTGCCTAATGGTGGCACGCTGGCGGTGGATTGGAAGGGCAATATCAGCGATTGGAAACAGCACCAACAGTTGCTGCTGACCATCAAGGGATTGCACCTAACAGACTTCAGTCCTTATATGGTGGAGTATTTCGGCATGCCGTTCAGCGACGGCATCTTCGGCTTCACGAGCGACAATACGATTCTGAACAGCAAGTTGGAAGGAAAGAACCACATAGACATCTACAAGCCCACCCTCGGAGAGAAGCAGGAGGGCGTGAAACCGCGACTGAAACTGCCAGTGAAAGCAGCACTGTATGTACTGAAGGACAAAGACGGCAAGGTGTTGCTGGACGTGCCGGTGAAGGGGGATGTGGACAACCCCGAATTCAACTACATGAAGATTGTATGGAAGACACTGGGCAACTTGATTGTAAAGGTGGCGACCTCGCCCGCCCGCCTGCTGAAGGGCATGAAGGAGGAGGGTGAGGAGATGTTTTTGACTATCGATGCGGAGGAGGAGGGTTTCAACTCAGAGCAGATATACATGATAGACCAGGTGGCCAACCTTGCCAAGAATGACGAAAAGGTGGTGATCAACTTCGAGCTGCAAACCCGACCCACTCACGACAGCAAGATCTCTAAAGCCTTGGAGAGCCGCAATGAGGAGTTGGCCCAACATCTGGAGAAGTTAGGCGTGAACAAGAAACAGTACAACATTCACACCGCCCACCCCGACGAGGAGGTGGCAGTGGAGGGCTACGCCATCAAACTGCACGTGAAGAAATAATTGAAAAGTTAAAAACGTAACAAATTAAGAATTAAAAATTAAGAATTAAAAATTGGCTACCGCCCAACTTCTTAGTTCATAGTTCTTACTTCTTACTTCAAAATAATCACCAATCACTAATCACCATATTCAACCAATCAGCATCCAACCTATGAATAGATGTGTAGCATTTGCCATCTGCCTCCTCTTTATCGTCTGGGACGCCCAAGCCCAACAGCTTGCCCCCAGCCAGGTGCGCCTCAACGCGCAGCGGTTTGCCAACCAAATCAGCAACCGACAGTCGACAGCCATCCATCCCGTCGCCCTCCCCTCAATTGAGAAGGCGGTGGCCTTCAACATGGAGGGAGGTGGATTCGTCATAGCCAGCAGCGACAGCCGCACACGCCCCGTACTGGCCTACAGCACCGAGGGTACTATCGACCCCTACAATCTGCCCGAGGGGCTGCGCTATATGCTGGGTGAATACGAACGACAGATAGACCAACTAGGCAACACCACGCTGGAAGAGATGGCACAGGCCTATGCCAAAGGAGAAGACAACTTGGCTAGCAAAGATCTTCCCGACTCGGTGGCTCCGATGCTGCTGACCTCATGGAACCAATACCGCTATGGCTACAACAGCCTGGTGCCTTACGATAGCGTGATGGCAGCCGACAGCACGATGATTCGCTTCGACGGCCACCCCACTGTAGGCTGCATGGCATTGGCGATGGCTCAAATTATGCGTTACTGGCAGTTCCCTACTCACGGGGTGGGCAGCCACAGCTATACCCATGAGGGGGAATATGATTGCTGGCGCTACGGAACATTGAGTGCCGACTTTGCCCACACCACTTACGACTATGAGCATATGCCTTACCGTCTGACCGACAGCAGCTCGGCAACAGAGGTGACGGCGGTGGCAACACTGGCTTGGCACTGCGGCATAGCCTGCAACATGATGTACAACAGCGACTGCCAAGGGTCGTCAGGCGCCCAGCTCAGCTCAGCCCTTGCAGGTTTGCAGCATTTCTTCCACTATAGCCCTGCCGCACATCAGGAGATGATGAGCCAATACAACTACAACACTTGGGTACGGATGTTGAAACAGGACCTTGCCCACGGTCGACCGGTGCTGTACTGCGGGCAGTCGTATCGCAACGACTACGACAGTACCGTGGCGGGAGGGCATGCCTTTGTGTTCGACGGCTACGACGCGCAAGACTGCTTCCACGTGGATTGGGGCTGGAACGGCTCGTGCAACGGGTACTACTCACTCACCGTGTTGCGCCCCCTGACACAATATAACTTCACATCCCTCCAATACTGCCTTTTCGGGCTGGAGCCCTACTATTCCCCCATGCCTGTGCTGACTATGGCATCCGACCTAACGCTCGACACCAACATAATCGACTGCAACGAGCCTTTGCGCGGCAGCTACAGCATGACCAATATCGGCGACACGGTGGGCAGCCTCTTCTTCGGGGTGAATATCTACGGCAGAGACAACCAAAACTACTACGGCTGCGTGGACGGCCGCCGCATCGCCCTGCAGCCTGGCGACACAGCGGTGTGCGACTTTGCCTACGCCTTGAACCTGCCCGAAGGCAACTACATAGCCCTGATGCAGTATAGTGCCGACAGCTTTTATGCAGGTATTACGGTGGACGAAACGTTCTATCACGCTGACCTTGAGCAGGTATACCAGGTAGATTTCACTGTCGTGAACACGCGACATCGCGAATATTCCAATCTGGCGCTTTTTGTGCGCTTTGCCGACGACCCTGAGTTTACCCAGTCGTTCAGCGATATGCAGGATCTGTTCGCAGAGGGAAGCCGAAACGTGGCCGACTACTTCGCGGCGATGTCGTACGGCAATATACAGTTCAACACGGTGTATGCCCGCCAACGTCAGGGCGACCTTATAGTGCCATACAACGATTCCCATCCACGTGGCTACTACCAGCCATACAGTGAGGAGAACCCCATAGGATATACCACACCAAACCCTGTGATAGGCATCTCAATGCGCGAAGCGGAGCTGATAGCCCGCGTATGCAACTACATGGACCGAGAGCGTAAGGTGAGAGGCGAGACACTGCTCGACGGCGACGGCGACGGCGACATCGACAACGTCTCTATCATCATACAGGGCGACGTGGGGGGCTGGGGAGAATTGCTATGGCCCCATATGGAGTTTTTCCCACACGACTCGATAGGCAGCACCCTCACCATCAACGACAAGCGCGTCAATGCCTTCAACTTCGAGTTTGAGGGCAGCAGCCATTTCACCCTCCGAACCTTCGCCCACGAGATGGGCCACTCGCTCGGACTGCCCGACCTGTACCACTACCACAACTACACGAATGTCAACCCCGTATACTATGATATCATGGCCGTAGGCACCGACCACCCATCGGCCATATACAAATATCGTTACCTGAACCTCACCGACGCCCCCACCCAAATCACTCAGGACGGCACCTACACCATCAACAGCCTCAATACCGACGCAACGAACAACCTATACTATATCAAGTCGGCCATCGACACGAACCAGTGGTACACCATCGAGTACCGTATTCCCGACGAGGGGTACGAGGTGACACTCGCGCATGAGGGACTCATCATAGGCCGTTGGATCGATACCGCCACGCACGACATCTACCATGGCGGCAACGCCTTTTTCGACTACACAAATATCCCCAACACTTACTGGGTGTTCCGTCCCGACAGCGACAGCGATACCATTCAGGGCGACATAAGCAACTGCTACTTCTCGCAATCGAGCGGCCGTGTCAACTTTGGGCCCACCACCAATCCCCATCCCTACCTTGCCGATGGAAGGATCGAACGCAGCTTTGAGATATATGATATTCAAGACCAGGGGACGACCTGCACCTTCTCCGTCCGATTTATCACCGAGGGGGTGGACAGCACGCAAAGAGCTGCCACTGCCACCCTTTATCCCAACCCCACTACTGGACGCATCATGCTGCAAGGCATCGACTGTGGCACTCCTGTCAAGGTTTACAACCTATACGGAGCCCAAGTGTTTGCCACCACATTCGACGGCCGTCCCATCGAACTCGGCTTCCTCCCCTCGGGCATGTATATGCTTGTCACACCCACCTATACGACTAAGATAATCGTGAATTAAAAATTAAAAATTAAAAATTAAAAATTAAGAATTAAGAATTAAGAACTATTTTCCTAGGGGCGGCAGCCATCCCCGTCCCCTCTTGAGAGAGGTGGCCGTAAGGCCGGGGTATGTTCGTAGAGGGGTGCCACGTAGTGGCGGGGTATGTTCTTTCAATTATCAATTATCAATTTTCACCTTTCAATTTCCAAAGACATGGGCTTAACTAAATGGTTACTCACAGGACTCGGCTTTGTGGTCCTCAGCTGGGCAGGCGCAGGACCTCTCGGCGCCATCTTGGGCTACTATATTGGCAGCACAATCGAGCGCAACAACCAGTTGGGGACGGGCGGCAACACATACGGCGGCCACCGTGGCCCCTATAGAAATACCGGCTCGCAGGATGACATCAATTTGGCACTTATCGTCCTCATTGCAGCAGTCATTAAGGCCGACGGCAGTGTAAAGCGGTCGGAATTGGACTATGTGAAACGTTTTCTCCTAAAGAACTATGGAGAAGAGAAGGGCAAGCAATACCTCGCCATGCTTCGCGACCTAGTAACACCCGAGCGGGTCATCGACATCGCTGCCATCTGCAACCAAATCAAGCAGAACACCGATTACACCACCCGCTACCACATGACCGACTTTCTTTTCGGCCTTTCGGTAGCCGACAACACCTACAGCCAGTCGGAAAACTCAGTGATGCGCGAGATAGCCAACGGACTAGGCATAAATGCCCGAGACTATATCAGCATGTATGCCCGCCACATCAGCTCGCGGTTTGCGGGGAGCAATGGCGGCTATGGTGGCAACGGATATGAGGGGAGCAGCTACAGCGGATCATCGCGTTCCACTTCTTACTCCCAGCCACACAAAGACCCCTATAAGGTACTCGGTCTCGACTCTGCCGCCACCGACGAGGAGGTGAAAAAGGCCTATCGACGTCTGGCGATGAAATACCATCCCGACAAAGTGGAGGGCATGGGCGAAGAGGTGAAAAAGAACGCCGAAGCCCAGTTCCGTGAAATCAACGAAGCCTACGAGCAAATAAAAACTGCAAGAGGAATGAAGTAAATTAAAAATTAAAAATTAAGAATTAAAATTTGGTTACCGCACCCTTTAGTTTTTAGTTTTTAGTTTAATAAGGTCACTAAAATATCAACAACTCTTTCTTCAGGCCACGACCTAGGTTGCGTTGGTCGGCTATCAATTCACCTTTGTTTGCCTCCACAAGGGTCCATCCGTCGGCGGTGAGGGCAAAGTCCCAACTGACGTAGACTAGCTTGGGAAGTCGGCGTGCGCAGTCGAAGGCCGCATCTAACAGCTGCTGCCAACAGGGTATTTGCTCCCCCACAAAGGCGATGCCGCTATCGGGGTGGCGGTCGTATTTCTCAGGTCCTTTGCTGGTGGCTGAGGTGATGATGATGCCTGAAGTGGGGTCGATATTGGCGCAATAGCCACCCTGCGCACAGTTGTCGCAGAAGGCACCCCGGCAGCCGCAGCGTATGTTGGCAGTCAGCACACGGATGGTGCCATCGTGGTTGAGCGTGTTGATGCGCACCGTGTTGACCGAACTCTCGTTCCACCGTGCCATCGAAGGCATCTGCACGATGCGCTGCTCTACGATATAGCGTCGTCCTTGCTCCATCATCTGCCGATAATGGCTGTGCCAACCTTGCTCGTCAACGGCATGGAGAAGCTGCACACCGCGACCAGCACAATCGTCGATAGGCTTCACCACCAGCCAGTCCTCCTCCATGCCGAAGCGCACAAAGTCGTCGCTCTGCCCCTCATCCGTGCAGAGCATGAACTTGCGATGGTAATAGTCGTTGAACATCACCGCGGTACGATACTTGTCCATCACCACGGCTTGTTGCTTGGCATTGTTGATGCGGCGACAGAGGCGGTTGCGGTAGGCATCGGTGACGTAGGTACGCCGCTCGGCGGGAGTCTTGTGGGCGAAGTCGTAGCTGTCGTACTCCTCATAGTAGGTGCCGTGCAGCAAAGCCTCATGGCACTTGTCCACATTGCCTTCTGCTCGCTGGAGATAGTCACTGTAACGATGGGGCAGCAACAACCTATAGAGCCAGAGGTAAGCTAAATTGAAAATCGAAAATTGAAAACTTATCAAATTAAAAACTTATCAAATTAAAAATTAAGAATTAAGAATTAAAATTTGTCAGCAGCTTTCATTTGTCTAATCACTAATCACCTATCACTAATCACAAAATATCGTGTCACTGGTCACTGATCACTGGTCACTGATTATTATTAGTTTCCAAACGTTGCCACCGTCCCCATGGGGAAGGGATTGGGCTGTTGCACACTGTACAACTCATGCTGTATTTTGGTTCTTATATTCATATCTGCCAACCGGTTGGGCGAGGGAGAAGGATGAACACGGTTGGATAGGAAGACGTATATCATCTGACAAGCAGGGTCGACCCACACCATGGTGCCGGTGAAGCCTGTGTGGCCGAAGCTGCGCTGCGACACCTCGTCGCAGGGGGTTCCACCACGGCCTGAGAGCAGGGGCTTGTCAAACCCCAGCCCCCTACGGCAGCCTTGAGAGGCATAGTAACGCAGGTTGAAGGCATCGATGGTCTCCTCTTTCAGATAACGTTTGCCATCGTATACGCCTCCGTCGAGCAGCATCTGCAGGATGCGTGCAAGGTCGTCGGCTGTGCTGAACAGACCGGCATGGCCCGAAACGCCACCCATGGCAAAGGCATTCTCGTCGTGTACCAATCCCCGTACCAAGTGGTTGCGATAGTGATGGTCGTCCTCAGTGGGGGCGATGCGCAGGCTGTCGATTCCATGTTCCAGCGGGTTGTAGAAGGTGTTGCAAAGCCCCATGGGGGAATAGAAGTGACGATGGACGAAGATGTCGAGCCGCTGACCCGAGACGTATTGCACTAAGTCGCCCAAGAGAATGAATCCTAAGTCGCTATAGACATAGCCTGGTTGCCCGAGTAGCGGAGTTGCCACCACTTGCTGCATGACACTCTCAAAGGGCTCGTCGCTATCCTTGGCCTCCTTCCAAAAGGTATCGAAGGCCTTGAGCCGCGCCATATGGCTCATCACTTGGCGGATGGTGATGTTTTGCTTGTCGGTATGTTTTAGATAGGGCAGGTAACGGCTCAGGGGGGCGTCGAGTTTCACTTTGCCAGTTTCCACCAATTTCATCATAGCCAAAGTGGTGGACATCATCTTGGTGACCGAGGCAACGTCGTAGACGGTCTGCATGTCGACTGCTGGCGAGGCGGGGTCGTAGGTCTGGCGGCCATAGGCCTTGCGGAAGAGCAGCTTGCCCCCTTGCATGGCTAGCACTTGGCAACCGGGGAAAGCCTTCTTTGCAATGCCATCCTCGACGATACTGTCGATGCGGCGCTCGGCCACCAGGCGCAAAGGACGAACAATAGAATCGCAACGCAGACTATCGTCGGAATTGGGCACTCGCCACTGATCAGGTTGCAGATTGGCACAACCATGATAGTATTTGGCACGCAGCACACGACGGCAACGCATGGCAATAAGCTGTTGCAGGTCCTTATCGTTCTCAGCGGCTTGACAGATGCGGTCGAGCGACTTGACCACATCGGGGGGCAGCAGCAATATGTCCGACCCCGCAAGCAGGGCGGCCAGCTCGGCATCGCCATCTTTATAGTATTTGGTCACGCCTTGCATATCCAAACCGTCGGTGATGACCATTCCTTGGAATTTCATCTCTTTGCGCAACAACTCGTTCACCACCTTGGGCGAAAGCGATGAGGGGTGGTTGGGCTCCGACTCATAGGCATTGACCTGCAGGTGGGCAGTCATCACCCCTTCGACCCCCTCCTCTATCAGCCGACGGAAGGGATAGAGGTCGACTGTGTCCATATAGGCACGGGTATGGTTGATGACCGGAAGGTCGAAATGGCTGTCGGTCTCGGTATCGCCATGTCCAGGAAAGTGTTTGGCAACGGCCATCACTCCTTGGCTTTGCAATCCCTTCATGTACTGGATGCCCAATTCGGCCACCCTCTGGGGGTTGTCGCTGAAAGAGCGCACGCCAATGACGGGATTGAGAGGGTTGCTGTTGACGTCCACTACCGGAGCAAAGTTGACATGTATGCCCATATTGCGGCACTGACGCCCAATCTCGCTCCCCATGTAATACAGCACGCTGTCCATCTCATGGGGCAGCATCCCCCACTCGCCATTTTTGGGGAAAGCATAGCAATCCTTGAGCCTCATGCCCATTCCCCACTCGGCGTCGATACAGATCAAAAGCGGCACATGGCTGATTTGTTGAAACCGCTTGATTAGTGGCAAGGTTTTCTTAGCAGTACCCACGAAGAAGCACACACCGCCGACCTCGGTTTCGCGAATCAGCTGCTCAAACTCGCGCTGTTTCTTGCCCTCCAAATCCAGCGGCACTCGTATACACATCAGCTGTGCGACCTGCTGCCGCAGAGTCATAGGGCGCATCACCGAGTCGACCCATTCCGTAGCCAATCGGATCTGGGTGTGCTTACGTGCTTCGCTAACGTGTTGCTTAACCTTAACCTGCCTCTTCATACCTCGTACTTGAGAGAAAACATGACAATTGAACAGCATGATTAAAGAAATAAAAACGACAATCTTACGCATTACTTATTAGGGGATAGTGGGTTTGTAGACGTGATTATTATGAAGTGATTAGTGATTGGTGATTAGATTTATAGTGACCAGTGACCTGTGACCTGTGACACGAGATTTAGTGATTGGTGAATTGTGATTAGTGATTAGACAAATGAACGCTGCAGACAATTTTAATTCTTAATTTTTAATTTTAAATTTTTAATTTTAAAGATGTACTTTGCATCGAAAAAGATGACACCAAGACTATCTTAACCAGTGACGGGGATTGAGGGCATCCTGCCCGCACCACACCTGGAAACTGAACTCAGAGGTACCCTCGTCGCTGGCAGAGACCGTGCCCAGAGTCTGCTTGGTCGACACCTTGCTACCCTGACTGACCGACACGCTGCCCAATCCGGCATAGACCGTCATGTACGAACCGTGGCGGAGAATTACCCCTTTGCTGCCTGTGGGGGTGGTGAAGACACGTGCCACCGTGCCGTTGAACACGGCACTGACCGTAGCTCCTGGAGCGCAGTTGAGGTCGATTCCGTAGTTGCGGTTCTGCCCGCCTGATGAGTGAGTATAGAGACCGTACTCCCTAGCCACCGACTTGTAGTAGACCGGCCACGAGAGGCGGCCCTTGTTTTGCACAAAGTCGGCCGAAGCTGCATCGCTATACACCTTGCCTCCTCCAGAGGAAGAGCCACTGCCCCTCGAGCCCGACGAACTGCCGCTGCTGCTACTAGTTGAACTGCCGCTGCTCTTGGCCACCTCGGCATTAATCAGCTGCTGTATCTGTTGTTGCAACTGCCTCTTCTGCTTTTCTTTCTTCCCAATCTGTTGCTGCAGGCTCTTCTCATCCTGCTGGCTCTTATTGAGCTTCTTCTGTTGCTGCTGTTGCTCGCGCGAAAGGGCATCACGCTGCTTGCGCTCTTGCGCCAACAGGGAGGTCTTCTCACGACGCTGACGTTGAAGGTCGAGATTCATATCGCTGAAAAGTTGCTCCCTACGGCGGATGGTAGTCTCTTGATGCTTACGGAAGCGCGAATATTCAGCAAAGTATTTCATCTTCAAGTAGCTGTAGTTGTATTGCTCATTATCTAACAGCAAGCCGGCGGAGTTGAGGTTCTGGCGCAACCCATAGAGAGTTCGCACCACCTTGGCATATTCCGACTTCATACTGTCGATCTGCCCACGCACCACCCGCAACGAATCCTCAGTGCGCACTATCTGCCTGTCCAGCAGATTCATCTGACCGTTGATATTGTCTATCAACCGAGTGCGTTCCTGTATGCGACTCTTGATGAGGGCTATCTGCTTGGTGGAATTCTTCGAGGTGTTCCGAGCTTTAGAAAGTTGGTCGGTGAGGCGGGCTATCTCCTTTTCTATCCGTGCCTTGTCGCGCTCCAACTGCTTCTTGGTCTGTCCCTGTGCAGGGGCGACAGAGAGCATAACCGCCAGCAATAGTGGCAGCAAGAAGGTCAACGGACGGTGTAACAAAGTCTTACTCATTTCAGCACATATTTAGCGATTTGCAAAAATACCACTTTTTCAGCATCCCGACTATTATTTCACCAAAAACTTATCCTACGTTCATTGTTAATTAACCCTGGGTTCGGGTGTTCTTCAATCTTTCATTGATTCTTCCTCATTCGATCATCGCATACCTAAGCGATAAAGTGTAGTTAATATACTTTGGATATGTCGTATAAAAGCCATACCGAAAGCTGTAGTATGAAATAATTGTCGTATCTTTGCAAAGTAATACTTACATGGGCATTTATAGCTAGAAAGCCATTATACACTAATATTAAAGGTGTTATCAAAAAGCATAGAATACAAACAAAAGAACTATAATCACAATTCACATGGACATAGAATACACATTGCGCGAAGGTGCTGACGACCACATCCAGCTGATACAACTGCTGAAAGTGACAAACTGCGTGACATCGGGAGCCGAAGCCCAAGAGGTGGTTGCGGCAGGGCTGGTGAATCGCAACGGCGAAACGGAGTTGCGAAAGCGTGCCAAATGCGTTGCTGGCGACGTGATAGAATATGAGGGAAACCGCATCTTCGTGAAATAATAAAGGAGGCAAGGCCATAATAATGAAAGCCTTACCCCCTATTAAATAAAAGTGTCTAACGACCTATCTCACATCACTTACGCGGCGCGACGGTAGGTTGTCCGCTAGTAGACTTATCGGGGTTTGTAGTTACACCACTGAACTCGTCTGTGGGTACGGTTCTGGGTAATATTATGCTACTCTTTATCGAATTAACTTGCTTGATTTTGGGCTTATTGCGAACCATGGTGTTGACTATTCGGCCTTGAGGATGCTCGTAAGTTGAGTCGATAATACCGTGGAGATTATTGAGAAGATAGTTCTCAAATACCTGTAGGTCAGAGACAGGATCGGTAGGGAGTTGCTTCGCGTTGGGGAAACGGATGGCATCGCCTCCCTTGAGAAGCACATAGTCGCTACTAGCAATGGTGTAGTACTGCTGCAGGTCTAAGGGTTTGCCGCCCACTTGGACATTGCTCACCCTATAGGGCCCGTCAACACGGAGGAAGGTGCCATTGCTGTCGAGCACCACACTCGAAGGCACCGAGGGGTCGAATGTAAATGAGAGCCCGCTGACTTGAGCAAAGCAGCCTTCAGCCTTGGGATATTCGCGCACGGCGGTCTCAAGGGCATCAAGAATATCCTTGCCTGTAGTGCGAATCACGCAGATGGTATTGTTGTAAGGGGTGACGGCAAAGAGCTGGTTGTGGGTGATAGGACCCACAGGGATGTTGGCACGGATGCTGCCACTATTGATCCACCCAATGTCAGTGCCCATGAGCGTACGGTAGGCATCGGATATGAGGTCGCCAAGATTGGTCTCACGCAGACGGCACACGCGGATGTCACCTTCTTCAGCAATAAGCTGCACGTTGGAGGTGGCAACGACACGACCACCCATGGCGTCGAAGGTCTCCTTTATGACTCGCACAGTGTCGGCAACCGACTGGCTGATACAGCCTTTACGACCGAGGCTGTCGGTAGAGAAGAGTTTGAACGCGATAGGCTGTTTGGCATCGGGATGGGACGAGATGGTCATCATGCCGAGTTTCTGGAAGAGAGTACCTGTAGAGGTAAGTGGAACAAGGCGGCCTTTCTGGTCGGGAATCATACGGCAGGGGATGATGTGGTGGTCGTGGCCGTCGAGGACGGCATCCACCCCTGTCAGCTGTGAGACGACACGTACCGAGGTGGGCACCCCGTCGCTGTCGCCCAAATGTGAAAGCAACACCACAAATTGAGCTCCTGCAGCTCGCGCGGCATCCACGCTACGTTGTACGGTGGCTGCCAACGTGGCAGGTGAGAAGTTGTAGATGTAGTTGCCCGCCTCGTCCTTGAAACTAGCAGGATTGGAGGTATACATAGTGGTAGGCGTGGTGACACCAACAAAAGCAACCGTCATACCTCCCAAATTGCGCAACACAAAGGCTGTGAAAGGCACCTGGTTGCCAGATTGAGTGTTAGAGACCAAATTACAACAGAGCATGGGGGCAGAAAGCATGTCCTCCATAGTCAGCAGTTGGTCAAAACCAAAGTCAAACTCGTGATTGCCCAAACAGACCGCATCATAGTCTACGGCATTCATCATCCGAATGACGAACTCACCCTTAGAGGCTGCACCAATGGAACCGCCCGAGGAAAAGTCGCCTGCCGAAACTACCGCCACATCACAGCCCATCCGCTGCAGACTGTCGCGCAAGCCTGCTATCACTGGGTAGCCATCGATGGCACAATGCACATCGTTTTCATACAATATGACTATGTCGCCCGGACGTTGGGCGTTAGCACCTAATAGGCAAAATGTAAAAGCTAAAAGAAAAAATAGACGCTTCATAATATTACTAATCTATAAATTGTGAACAGTGACCAGTGACACGATATATTTAGTGACCTGTGACCAGTGACCTGTGACACGAGCGCCTTTTTTGTGACACATGATACGACCCCATTCGTGTCACTGTTCACTGATCACTGTTCACTAATTTAAGTGATTAGACAAATGAACGCTGCAGACGATTTTAATTCTTAATTCTTAATTCTTAATTCTTAATTTTCAAAGGTCACTGGTCACTTATTGCTCTAAAGAAACTACCAGTTGAGGATTTTCTTGAAGTCGTACTCCTCGGGGTTGGGGAGGTACTTCTTAGCGGCCTCGTAGTCGTCGGGGGTGATATAGTCCATAATGTCGTTGATGTACGACTGCACCTTGTTGGTGTTGACATTCACGCGACGAGGAGGAATCTTACCCGTGACGGGGTCTTGCAGGTCTTTCAGGTATAGCGGTGACACATTGCCTTGATGGTCGCTATATACCATGCAGCCGGTGCAGCCCTGCTTGTAGAGGGTGTGCACACCCATGCCCATCAGCGAGCAATAGGTGAGGTCGAATGCAATGGGAGTATGGCAGCGGATTTCGTAGCCAACCTCGACGGGACGACTCTTCACCTTCAGGTTGAGCTGTTTCAGCTTGCGCTCGAGCAGGTCGTTGAAGATATGGGCTTTGGATACTTTACCCAGCTCGGGATGACCATGGTCATCGTAGCTGAAGTGTATACCGCTATTTTTAATTTCCTCGTCGCTGAGGCTATGGAACACACCCTCGGAAATCATGGCGGCACCGTAGTTTATGCCCATCAGCTTGCGCTTCACGATGCAGGAGACCACCAAGTTGATAATCTTATCGACAGTGATTTCGGTCTTGTTGAAGAACTCGGGAATGACGACCATGGGATAATGGCAGGCACCAGCAATGCCGAGGGCAAGATGTCCGGCCGAGCGTCCCATAGCAGAGACCACAAACCAGTTCTCCGATGTGCGGGCGTCTTCCATCACTGCGGTGCAAATGACGGTACCCTGTGCCTTGGCGCTATTGTAGCCGAAGGTGGGCGAGCTGTTGGGCAACGGCAGGTCGTTGTCGATGGTCTTGGGCACATGGATGTTGGCAAT
>CAMYZD010000049.1 GCA_947303735.1 uncultured Bacteroidales bacterium
CCGGCGGCGGCGATTGCCCCGGTTTGAATGCTGTGATTCGCGGCATCGTGAAGCGGGCCTCGCAGGAAAAAGACTGGGAGGTAATAGGCTGCATTGAGTCGTTCAACGGCGTACTACGCGAGCCGACCGAGATAGTAGAGCTGACAGAGAAGAGTGTGGAAGGGCTACAGATACAGGGTGGCACCATCCTGGGCACGACCAATAAGGGCGGTCCCTTTGCCTGGCCTGTGAAGGAGGCCGACGGCAGCTGGACCACTGTGGACCGCAGCGACGAGATGTTGCGCAAACTGCAATATATGGGGGTCGACGCCGTCATCAATATCGGAGGCGACGGCTCGCAGCGCATCTCACTGGGTCTGGCTCAGAAAGGGCTGAAGATAGTGGGTGTGCCCAAGACGATCGACAACGACCTATCGTCGACCGACTACACTTTCGGCTTCCAGACGGCGGTGCAGATTTGCACCGAGGCCATCGATAAGTTGGTGACCACCGCAGCCAGCCACAACCGTGTGTTTATCATGGAGGTGATGGGCCGCGACGCAGGGTGGATAGCCCTGCACAGCGCCATTGCCGGCGGGGCCGACGTGTGTGTAATACCTGAAATACCCTACGACGTAGAGAAGATAAAAGAGAAGATAGAACAGCGCTACAACAAACGCCATGGCTACTGCATCATAGTGGTGGCCGAGGGCGCGAAACCCAAAGGCGGCAGCATTATCGGCACAGTGACCGGCGAGGTGGGTTACCAGCATATCAAGCTGGGCGGTATAGGCAACCAGCTGGCGGAGGAGTTGAAGGCCGCAGGCGTGGAGCACGACATCCGCTGCACCATCCTCGGACACCTACAGCGTGGCGGCACCCCCGTTGCCTTCGACCGCATTCTGGCCTCGGAATTCGGTGTCCGCGCCATGGAGTTGGTCATCGAAGGCCAGTTCGGGCAGATGGTCGCCTACCGTCATCCCGACATAGTGGCCGTGCCTCTCGAAGAGGCCGTGAAGGCACAGAACCTGGTCGACCCGAACAGCCGCTTGGTCGACACCGCCCGCGGACTGGGCATTGCATTCGGCGACTGAGAAACAACACAGACTATGGAAACAAAAAAGATAAAATCAGCACTTATATCAGTCTTCTACAAAGACGGACTGGAACCTATCGTCAAAGCCCTGCATGAGCAGGGGGTGACCATCTACTCGACTGGTGGCACTTACAAGTTTATCCTCGACCTGGGCATTGAGCCCGTAGCAGTGGAATCGCTCACAGGCTATCCCTCCATCCTTGGCGGACGTGTGAAGACCCTGCACCCCAAGGTGTTTGGTGGCATCCTCAGCCGTCGCGACATGTTCTCGGACGGTGAGCAACTTGCTGAATACGAAATTCCGGAAATCGACCTCGTCATCGTCGACCTCTACCCCTTCGAGGCTACCGTGGCAAGCGGAGCCGCCGAGCAGGATATTATTGAGAAAATCGACATCGGAGGCATCTCGCTTATCCGCGCTGCCGCCAAGAATTACAAGGACGTGGTCATCGTGCCTGCCGTGAACCACTATGAAGAATTCCTGCAACTCTACACCGAGCAGAAAGGCGGCACCACCCTGGAGCAGCGCCGCCGCTTTGCCACCTACGCATTCAACGTGAGCTCGCACTACGACACCGCCATCTTCAACTATTTCAACCAAGAGGAGCAGCTGCCCGTCTTCAAGCAGAGCTGCACAAAGGCCCAGGTGCTGCGTTATGGCGAGAATCCCCACCAGAAGGGCTACTATTTCGGCGACCTCGATGCCTGCTTCACTAAGTTGAACGGCAAGGAAATTTCGTACAACAACCTAGGCGACATAGACGCCGCCTGCGCCTTGATAGACGACTACAGCGACACCACCTTCGCCATCCTGAAGCACAACAACGCCTGCGGCCTTGCCTGCCGGCCCGCTCTGCTCGAGGCATGGAAGGACGCGTTGGCGGGCGACCCCGTCTCGGCCTTTGGAGGCATCCTGATTACCAACCGCACGGTCACCAAAGAGGTAGCAGAGGAGATGCACAAGATATTCTTCGAAGTGTGTATTGCCCCCGACTACGAAGAGGACGCCCTCGCCATACTGAAAGGCAAGAAAAACCGCATCATATTGAAACGCAACGCCATCAAAATGCACGACAAGATATTCCGTAGCGTGTTGGACGGTGTGTTGGTGCAGGATCGCGACACCGTGGTGCCCACCGCCGCCGACATGGCCAAGAGCGTCACCTCGACTCCTATCACCGAACAGCAGGCCAAAGACCTGGCATTTGCCACCATCTTGGTGAAGCACACCAAGAGCAACGCCATCGTGCTGGCTAAGAACGGACAGCTATGTGCCAGCGGCACAGGCCAGACCTCGCGCGTGGACGCCCTCAAACAGGCTATCGCCAAGGCACAGAGCTTCGGCTTCGACTTGCATGGCGCAGTGATGGCAAGCGACGCCTTCTTCCCCTTTGCCGACTGCGTGGAGATAGCCCACGAGGCCGGCATTGTGGCTGTGGCACATCCCGGCGGCTCTATCCACGACCAGGATTCCATCGACTACTGCGAGAAGAACCACATGGGCATGGCCATCACGGGATTCCGTCACTTCAAACACTAAAGGTCTAAAAGGTTCGCTTCGATTGAAAGTTGAAACGTTAAAAAGGTTCGCTTACCTTTAAAACTCTAAAACCTTTTGAACATTAATAAAGTATAAAATACAATAATATAATGGGTCTATTTTCATTTTTCAACAAAGAGGTCGCAATGGACTTGGGAACCGCCAACTCCATTGTCATTTACAACGACCAGGTAGTCATTGACGAGCCCTCGATAGTGGCCGTCGACCGCACCAGCAATCACATTATCGCTGTCGGCAAACGCGCCCAACAGATGGCAGGGAAGACCGACAACAAGAACGTAGAGACCATCCGTCCGTTGCGCGGAGGTGTCATTGCCGACTTCGAGATGGCACAGCACCTCATCCGCGAGCTTATCGGCATGACCAACATCAACCGTTCCTTCATGCCGCCTTCACTGCGCATGGTCATCTGCATTCCCTCCGGCATCACTAACGTGGAGGAACGTGCCGTGCGCGAATCGGCCGAGCAGGCTGGCGCTAAGGAAATCCGCATGATTCACGAGCCCATGGCAGCCGCCATCGGTATCGGCATCGACGTGCTTGAACCCGAAGGCCACATGATTGTGGACATCGGAGGCGGCACCGCCGAGATTGCCGTTATCTCACTGGGTGGTATTGTCTGCAACAACTCCATCCGCGTGGCAGGCGACGAGTTCAATGAGAATGTGGTAGAGTATATGCGTAAACAGCACAACATGGTGATTGGCGAGCGCACCGCCGAGCAGGTAAAAATCAAGGTAGGTGCTGCCATCAGCGAGCTGGACGAGCCCCCAGAGGACTACCCCACCCTGGGCCGCGACTTGCTGACAGGACTGCCCAAAGAGATATTGGTGAATTACAAAGAGATTGCCCACGCCCTCGACAAGTCGATTGCACGCATCGAGCAGGCCATCCTCGACACCCTCTCTGCCACACCTCCCGAGCTGGCAGCCGACATCTACCGCACGGGTATCTATCTGGCAGGCGGTGGTTCGTTACTGCGCGGTCTCGACCAGCGCATCTCATCGAAGACCAAGCTGCAGGTCCACATTGCCGAAGACCCGCTACGCGCTGTTGCCCGCGGTACCGGCATTGCCCTGAAGAACTTCACCAAGTTCCACTTCCTCATTCGATAAGACAAACCATCAACAAAGAAACGTCTAGTATAAAGCATGACTGATTTATTACAAAAAAGTTGCCATGTTGCGTCTCTTCGAGACGCTGATAGAGAGCATCTTCTCTCACCGCACTGCGCTACGCTTGTCCGGTGTTACTAAGATTCAGCCTCCGAGGCTGTTGAAAAATCAGTATATACTATAGGCTAAAGAAAACGGCTCCGCAATTCTGTGGAGCCGTTTCTTTATTCTATTTTACCCAAACACTATTCTACAACCTCTTCGGAGACAAGATTTGCCAAGTGCTGCGTTGCCTCACGCATGGTGGTGAGTTTGGTAGGATTGAGGGGAGGCGTGTTGAACTGCTGAGCATTTGGTGGAGCCTCCTCAATGGTTGTCTTCCCTGTGTTTTTCTCTATAAACTCCCAGAGTTCCTCCTCGGTGATGCCTATGGCTGCCATGTTCTTGCGGTTGTAATAATGCATACTTGCCGACACATAGCGCATCCAGCCGCACCATTTGTGGATACGCTCTAGGTTGTTGCGCATCTCTAAGTTGTTGAGGAGTTTGGCTGCCGTGCTGTTACCCTCATAGTCATCAGGATGGCTACTTACCACCTTGATGAGGTTGTTGACCTCAGTCAACCACCCGTTCCAGTATTCCTCCGAGGTGTTCATCACCGAGAAACAGGAACCCACAAGGTCAATAAAGTCGAAACTGCCCATGTTTTTCCACGTGTCGATATTCTCGGAGAAGATATTCTCGGCCGACTTGTCGTGGGCAAGGAACTGGAGGTCGAGGGCAGCGTTGAGCATCTTCTGTAACTCGTCGGGGGGCATTTTCTCCAATGCCGAGACAGGCTGTGCAAGCAGCCAGGTAGCAACCGTGTCGTTGCGAGCCAGGCGCTCTGAGCGGGTTTCCATTATCTTGGCAAAACTCTCGATATTGCTCATCACCATCATCGCCGAAAGGCGACGGTCCTTCACACGTTGGCGGAGCTCCAGCATACGTGCCGTGCCCACGGTGAGCACCAATGAGATAGTGGTGCCGATAAAGGTCATCAGAATCTGTTTCCAGAAGCCACCCGACCCTGCGTTTACCCTTACCTTAGGAGCACGGAAGATGCTGAGTTTTGTCATGTCTTTTGAGGTTTGATATTGTTATTTCGGTATAACGTTATTTCGTCATACGACTATTCAGAGCCTAATAATCTCTTCTAGGATGTCGCGGATTAGAGAATTCATCGTGGCATCGTCGCCACTGAAGTTATTGCAGAGGATGGCGAAACTGTACATCTCGTCGTCGTCGTTGGTGAAGTAGCCCACGCAGTTGCGCACCCCTGGGAGGATGCCGGTCTTAATCTTCAACGAGCAGCCCTCGGGCACCTGCGGTATAATAGAATATTCGGGCATTTTGCGGCTTATGCCCAGCGTGCCCACAAAGTCCCAGAAGAATGGCTGGCGGGCCACCACATCCAAGAACTGAGCCACGAAATAGGCGGTCACATGGTTCTCGCGCGAGAGGCCGCTGCCATCGACCACCTGCACGCCCGACGGGTTTAGGTCCAGCTCGTTGAAATAGTCGTACATAAATCTACGACCCGAAATATAGCCTCCATGACCATCGCGCAGGCAGCCAAGCATCTTGAAGAGGCTCTCCGCCGCGATATTGCTGGTTGTCTGCATTGTTAGGGCTGTAATAGTAAAGAGGTTGAACGAAGTGTCAACATACACCTTCTTATATTGCTTGGGCATGGTGAACTGCTGGCTGGCCTCGCCCGACACGGAGATGCCGTGGTTGCGTAGATACTGAGTAAAGTCTTTTGCCATAACAAGGGCAGGATGAGGCATAGAGGCGCGGAAGTGAGTGTCGGCTGTGCCGAGGGGTACCACTCCATGGCAGATGCGGCTATCACCGTAGGGGGAACCATAGAAACGCACGTCGCAGACAGTGTCGCGCGGACCTGTCACCACATGGTTCACAAACTCAATGCCCTGATGTTTGCTGGTGATGGTAGCCTCATCCCCTACCCTGCGGCCCGACTTGAAATGCACATCCACTGAGTTCTCATTGTAGTTCAGTCCACAGGCGCCGCTGCCATAACCGTTACCCATATCCGACCACTGCCAGCTGGGATGCATCATCTCGTCCTCAAAGAGGGAGGTATCAGCATAGATATGCCCGTTGATGCGCTTGATACCCATGGCACGGATGCCCGCTGCCATGCGGTAAAAGGTTGAGTCGGTGTAGGTGAAGCGGCTGGAGCAGAAGAAGGGGTCGCCCGAACCGGTGACAATTATGTCGCCATTCAAGGTACCCTGACGGTCAATCGAACCAGAGTAGTATAGATAGGTCTCGAAAGTGAACTTGGGTCCCAAGCGGCTGTAAGCCGCAGCGGTGGTAAACAGCTTGTTTACCGCTCCAGGCTGCATGGCCAAGTCCTCATTGCGGGTATAGACCGTACTATCCTTGTTGATGTTGTGTACACACACCGACAATGAGGCATGACGCACAGCCGGTTTGCGTGTGATATGTCTCACCACAAAGTCCAGGCGATCAGTATTCTGCGCCATGGCAGAAACGCCCGCTAGGGAAACCCATATAATCAAGAGCAATCTTTTGCAATACTTCATTATGATCGTGTAGTTTTATTTGTATAAATCAATTACCATGTTCCTTAGAATCTTTCACCAACTGGTTAATCTCTGCTATGCGGTCCAGCAATCGGTCTCTGCCGAAACGGGTTACCGACGAAGTCGTCAGCATCTCAGGCACCTCCTCCCACACTTCGGAGAGAATATTGCGGTAGTTAGCTATCACACGTGCCACCTCGCCCTGCTTCTGCTTGTCGATCTTGGTGAACACAATAATCAGCGGCACCCCATGCTGACCCAAGAAGTTGATAAACTCTAGGTCAATAGCCTGCGGAGGGATTCGCGAATCCACCAAGACAAACACATTCACCAACTGCTCACGTTTGAGGATATAGTCCACAATCATCTTCTGCCAGCGCACGCGCGACGACTTAGACGTGCGGGCATATCCATAGCCTGGCAAGTCTACCAAATACCAATCCCCATTGATGAGGAAATGGTTAATCAGCTGGGTCTTTCCTGGCTTCTCACTCGTCTTTGCCAATCCCTTGACTCCCGTCAGCATATTGATAAGCGACGACTTACCCACATTACTCCTACCGATAAAGGCATACTCAGGCAGTCCCGTATCGGGGCACTTCCTGTAATCGGTGTTGCTTATCACAAAGGTTGCTTTCTTTATCTCCATCACTTCAAGTAAAAGGCAAAAAACTTATTATCTTCTATTCTATTTATTCCCTTTCCGGATAAAGGATTTCTTCCGCTTACCATTGTCCACTTCGGAAATCTCTTTCAGTTTCTTCAACTTCTTCAACTCAGCGCGTTCCTCCTCGTCAATCTTCTTCCACCAAGGCATCTGCTTCATATTGATACGGAACAGATGTAGGCGGTCGAACACCCGGTTTTTGGTATCGTAGGACTCGAAATAGCGTTTCTTCTTATCTGGAACTATATCGCGCAGAGTCAGCAGTATACCTGTCTCGTCAGTATTGCCAAACTCGGCATTGACCGATGTCCCAAACGAGCGCATAGTGGGCGAGAGGTTCAAATAGGCGTTAATCATGGCTGGTACTACGCTGTCCAACTCCCTCACATTGCGTACCAAGATCTGGTAGTCCTCCTTATAATTACGTCCACTGAACATGGCGTTCAACTCGTTCAGATCGGACTCGATAGGCAACACTGTGTACGGCCACACAAGCCCGTCGCGATCGGGGAAATGTTTCTTCAAGAAGAATAATATCAAGTCCTTTGCACGGCGGTTCATCTGGGGATACATCGTAATCTTGCCAAAGAAATAGCGAGTTTCAGGAATCTCCAATGCTATGGCGCCCAAGCCGTCCCAGAGGTTGTCGAGTGAATAAAGACCCTTGCGAAAGTCGTTCCCAGGCTGGAAGTTGGGCTGCACGAAGGCTCGTCCCAGCTCCACGGTGTAGGGAAGATAGTTGTTTACGAAATCTTCTGAATATTGGAACAGCTCAGACGTGGGGGTAGCAATCGACCCGTCCTCTCGACGCATCATATTACTGCCATGGATAAACCGGTATCCGCCCACAATCTCTTCATCCTCAGGACTCCACACAAAGAGTTGTTTGAAGCAGTAAGGCTCGGGTAGGGTGTCGAACTCGTCGATATCGCAATCCTTCCCTGTGCCGCCGCCATCGAGGGCAAAACTCAGTTCGCGCAGTCTGCCAATCTCGCGCATAATATTGGGCGAGAGATGGGCCGTGGTAATATAAATTTCCTTATTGCCACAATTCGTCATACGAAGAAAATGCTTGTGCTTCAACTCCACACGGAGTTGCTCACGTGGCACAGGCGGGATTATATAAGAAGTGTCAACCATATCTATTATCTATTTAGAGGTCATTTTATCAAAAACCGTCACTAGTATGTACCTTTATCATTTATTGTTGAATATCATAAGGAAATACCGCGTTGGAATCCTTCTGCAGGCGATAACAATAGTCCTGCAACAACTGTGCCCACTCCTTAGGCGAGTGGCGGTTGTCAAACACGCCGCAAGGTATCGGTTTGCCCACCACCAGGCGCAGACGTTTGTTTCTTTGGGCGAACATCTCGGCAGGCAGCAGGGCCATTTCAAAGTTAAACTTGATACCCAGCCGTTCACGCCAGCGTGCCAGGTTGTAGAAGCGTTCCCTGTTGCGGGCCTCAAAGAAGAAAATCACCACGTCGCGGTGATACTTCACAGCCTTCTTCACAAAGGTAGGCTTCCACTCCAAATCGTGGATATCCCCACCCTTGCGCTTACGTGAACAGAGTCCTGCAGGGAAATACAGCAAAGTGTTCTCACCTGCAAATGCCTCCTCCAGCGCATTCACATTCTTAGTGTTACGATGCACCTTGTCAATCGGAACAAATAGGGGTGCCGGTCCTGGCAGATAGAGCAGGAAGTCATTGACCGGGAACTTTATATCCTGCCTATACTTTCCTATCGCACCCATCAGCGCCAACCCGTCGGGGCCGCCCAAAGGGTGGTTACCTGCCACAATAGGAAAACCCTCCATAGGAATGTGTTCGGCCCCCTCTACGTCGAGCTTCACATTCAAGTCGTGAGGGCCATTGCCCTCCAAAAAGGCATGGACAAAGTCCAAGCCAAACTCATGTCGGTGTTCATAGATGCCACTGTTAATCTCCTCCACGTGCAACAATCTCTCCACCCAACGGACCATCCATCTTGGTAGCCTCACATTCTTAGCAGCCAAAATCTTTTGTATATCAACATGTTTCGGCGTAATCGTCTCGGGGTCTATATGGCTATATTCCTCCATAAAATACTACATTTCGAATTTGCAAAAATACGAAAAAAAAATCATACTTTAAAAATATAATCAACTATAAAATGAAGAATGGCGAATTGTATTGCCAATTCGCCATTCACCATTCTTCATGCAAAGACACCTATTCTATCACCACTTTTTTGATATTTGATATTAGTGTCTTTTGTACACACAAAAAAAGGGATGCCTTTTCGGGGCATCCCTTTGGGTTGGTTAGCAACATGATGTTTAGCAGATTTCGATGTGCTGCATCAGGGCTTTCTTCTCCTGGTCGGTGAACTTGGGCAGCGTGATGCGCAGGATGCCGTGTTCCACCTTGGCAGTGATTTCTTCTTTCTTCACGTTCTCGGGCAGGCTGAGCAGCTGCTTGAACTGTAGTTCGTTGAATTCGTGGCGCAGGAAGTGGCGGTCTTTTTTCTCGTCCTTTTTCTCTTCCTTTTGCACCATTTCAACCACCAGGTTGTTGTCGCTGTCGATGCTCAGGTTCAAATCCTCTTTCGAGAGGCCGGGCACGCAAAGCTCGAGTTCGTAATCCTTGTCGCTCTCAGTCACATTCATCTTCGGCATTGGGTAATGCTCGTCGAGTGTGCAGTTGTTCCAATTGTTCCAGTCCAGAAGTTCGTTGAACAGTGAGGGCATCAAATCTTGATTTCTTTTTGCTAGTAACATGGCTTAAATCTCCTATTTTTTAATTGTTATTATTTTTTGTTTTTCTTTTTGTTCTCGCGGAGGTTCCTCCGCTGTCCGCGCTCTCATTCGCGCTTACAACCCCTATAAGAACAAGTCCAATGCCACCCTAAAACACACTGACATAATTTCCGATTTTGACTAAAAATCGTCATTATTCGCATGACAATTTTTCCGAAACAACAACACAAACCATCCCAAATGAGATACAAAAAGCCCTCCAAAACAAGGTTTGGAGGGCGTATTAACTAATGAGTATGTGTGATTTAGAATTTGAACATCTGACCGAACTTCACTTCGGTGAGTTTGGTGTTGGTGCCAAGGAGTTTAGCAACTTCCTTGGGGTCGTACTTCTTGGCGTTGCCAGTGATTTGCACCACCAACGGGCGGCCCTTGATGTACTTGTTGTGGAAAGCGCGGAGGTCGTCCATGGTGAGACGGCTGATTTGCTGGGTGATTTCGGCACGGTGGTCGTAGGTCCAACCAATTTCCATATTATTATGGACAAAGGAGGGTATGTTGCGGAAGTCGTAGTAGTCGCTATTGCGTGCAGCCACTTTCTGCTCGATGGCAGGAGCCAGTTTGTCGGGACGCTCGGGGAAATCAACCATCAACTGGCGCATGGCTTCCACCCCGTCGTAGGTTTTGTCGCACTGGGTTCCCAGATAGCAATAAAGGAACGAGGGGTTGAGGTTGCGAAGGTTATAGCTGAAATAGCCGCGGGTGCTGTAGCCCAGCGAACGAAACTCGCGGATTTCTTGGAACACGACACCGTTCATGCTGCCACCAAAATATTCGTTGAAGAGGAAGCTGGCGGCTTGGTCGGCGGTGTCGAAATCGATGCTGGGTATGGTAAACTGGATATTGGACTGAAGGAACTTCTTGTTGTGGGCGAAGTACACCTGAGACTGGTCGGGTAGCTGACGCTTGAAGGCACGGCGGGGCAGTGCCTCTACGTCGTTACGCACAAGGCCATATTGGAGGAGCTTGGCACATATGTCGGAAGGGTCAGTGTTGCCCGTGAAGGTGGCAAAACCATTGCGGGTGAATATTTTCAACATCTCGTCGTGCAGTTGTTCGCCGGTCAGTTTACTCCATTCTTTGATGGGCATCTGCCTGAGAAAGGAGGACTGGGAGCCGTAGTCGACATATTCGTCGAGTGCTTCCATCCAGCTGTCCGAGTCGTTTTTGGCAGCTTTTACATTAGCTTTCATGCCGTCGACAGCTTTCGCTATCATCCTTGCATCGTGTGTAGGCTTGAATACCCAACGCGACACGAGGCTGAGTATGCTGTCCATATTTTGTTCCAGACCACTGACACGCAATACGCAGCGGTCGTCGCCACTGGTATAGAGGCTGGTGCTGCCACCCAATAGATCCATAGCCATGTTGAATTGTTGCAGATTCATGCTGTCGGCACCCAGCATCTCCATATAACTGATGGCACGGTCGAGGTTGTAGTCGTCGAGCAAGCCATAGTTGTAGGTGATGCGGAGTTCGAAAATGTCGTTTCTGGGATTGAATGTGCTGTAGAGCTGGCAATGGGGAGTGACATCAGTGATGCTGACATCCTTCTTGAAATCGATGATTTGAGGTTTTATTGGATCAGGCACATTGCTTTCAATCATCTTGGCGAAGGAGGACTTGACACCTTGGTTCTGAGCCTCGAGGTGATCCCAATCGGGCTTGACGGCCGCATCGTGTTTGGGGAATCCCATCTTGCTGCGCACCAACGTGCAATGGTCTCGGTCAAAATACTTGTTTGCCACCTCAATGACTTCGTCGCGAGTAATGTTCATCCAACGTTTGTTGTCGCGAAGCCACTCCTGATAATCGGAGCCTTTCAGCTCAAGATTGAGAAGCAAGTTCGATATGCTTTCAAAACTCTCCACTTGTCGCTGCTGCGAGACGATGCTGGAGGTCTTGATACTCTCAAGCAGTTCGTCGCTGAAATTGCCCTGTTTAATACTATCGATACAATCCCAGATAACCTGTTCGGCAGCAGGGTGTTTCTGTCCGATAATGTTGGGGACGTATAGGATAACCGTGGAGCCGGCATCTTCGAGCGATAGGGGCATCAGCTGCGCCATCATAATGCGGTTGTCGCTAGCTGCCTTGTCGAGCAGGCCGCTGCCACCACCGAGTATGCTGCCAAGCATGTCAAGGGGCATATAGTCGGGGTGTTTCTCGGTGACACCGGGGAAAATCATGATGCCCATCTTGATGGGGGTCTGACGGACATCCAGCACCTTCTGTTTCTCGAACTTGGGCATTTCGTAGGTGGGCTGCTGGGGTAGCTCGCCACTACGCCAGACAGAGAACTTGTCCTTAATCAGACGGCGTGCCTCGGCGGTGTTGAAGTCGCCAACGAGGAGGAGAGTCATGTTGTTGGCCACATAGTAGGTATTGAAGAACTCCTGCATCTCGCTGGGCTGCGGGTTCTTGAGATGTTCAGCAAGGCCAATGACCTCGCGGCTGTAGGGGTGTTCGCCGAAGGCCTCGGTGAAGATGTTGCGCGAGAAATCGTGTCCCATCTGGTTGTCGTACATGTTCTTCTCTTCGTAGACCGCCTCCAGTTCCGACTGGAAGAGACGGAATACAGGGTTGCGGAAACGCTCCACATACACATCCATCCAGTTAGCCAGCTGGTTGGAGGGGAGCGTGTTGTAGTAGACGGTGTAGTCGTAGCTAGTGCCAGCATTGAGGCGGGTGCAGCCCATTTTCTGAAGGATAGCATCCACCTCGTTGGGAATGGCATATTTGGAGGCAGCGATGTTCAGACGATTAATTTCCAACTGGATATCGTGACGTTGTTTTGCATCCTTGGTGGCATGCAGGCGGTCGTAGGCCTGGCTGATGCTGTCGAGATAGAGCTTCTCTTTTGCCCAGTCGGTGGTGCCGATGCGGTCGGTGCCCTTGAACATGATGTGCTCAAAGTAGTGGGCGACACCTGTGGCGGTGGGCTTCTCGTTCTTGCTACCAGCATGGACTACCACACAGCCATATACCTTGGGCTGGGAGTGTTCTTCGCAAAGGATTACTTTCAGACCATTGTCTAGACGGAAGGTTTCGACCTTTAGTGGATTCTGAGCTTGTGTGTAACTAAAAAGTACAAGGCAAAAACTAAAAACTAAAAGGAGGAAAGGCTTTTTCATAGATTTATTTCTTTATAATGCGTTTGACTGTGGTGTTTTTGGGTGTTGTGACGCGGACAAAGTAGGCACCAGCGGGGAGATGGCTGATGTCAAGCTGGTGATGGTCGGTACTCGTGATAAGGCGGCCGCTCATGTCCATCAGTTCCACCTTGTGCAGATGGGAAGCCTGTATGTGAAGCACATTGGAGGCTGGATTGGGATAGACTGATACGGTGGTGTTTTCGGTTGATTCGCCAATGCCCACCGTGCCGTCAGACTCGCAGGGACGTGTGATGCGGTGTACGCCACCATTACGGTAGGCATTGCGCACCGATACGAGGGTTTCGCCCTGCTGGTTCTTGACTGTATAGTTGACATAGCGGTCAGTGCCTCCGCCCGAATGCCAAACGGTGTTGATGGCATCGGGAGCAACACGGACAATGACAGAATCCTTTACGCCTGAGACCAGCTGGGCTGTGGCATACACATAGCCTGAGGCGGACTCGAAGGTCAGGTTGGCGCCACCCTGCCAGCCGTCGCCATGGGTAGCCTCCATTACCACGGTCAGCGGACAAAGCTCCTCGTCGTCGAACGCATTCTGCACAATATGCACAGTGAGGTGTTCTCCACCTTGTGTGAAGGTGATAGTGGCGGTACGTTCTGCTCCGCTGCTATTTTCAGGCACATGGAAATAGAGCCAGCCGGCACGCAGGATGAAGTTCTCGGAAAAAGAAATCCAGTCGGCATCGCATGTCATACTCCACTGGGCATCAGCAGTGTCGTTGATGCAGAAGAGCAAAGAGTCGTCACCACCGCTGCGGTTCATAGAGAAGAGGGTGTCGCTCACCCGCATACGATAGTCGGGTACCAAACCGAGAAGGGCGGCGTTGTCCTGATTGAAGGTGTAGGTGCCATTGCCACCCACACCACCCACGCCGGGGCTGATGGAGTCGACAGGAAAATAGCCATCGCCGCGACGACTCCACCCGAAGTTAAAGTGCAGGTAGCCTCGGTTATCGTAACCGTCGCAGACAAAGCCATGACCACCGGCATCACCAGAACCGACATAGACGATGGGGTGCCCCAGGTCGAGTTCGGCCGTGAGTAGGTCGCGCCACTGGTCTTTGGTGTAGTATACACGATGCACGACACGCATTGAGGCACTATAGCCGAAATAGTCCTTCAGCGAATTGTCGATGCTAGGAATGCCTTCTATGCCGGCCAGTCCCGCTGCCGCGCTGCCGTTGGGGTCGTAGTTCATATCAAGACTTACGCCACAGTGGTACATCAGTGTAGCCACTGCCACTTTCTCTACCATGGGGGTGGTATAGGTAGCCATGACGGGCATGTTGTCCCAGTCGTAGAGGGTGTGGGCGAAGTCGGCGGACAGCTCTCCATAACGAACATGGGTGTAGCTATGGCTGCCGATGCCAAAGGCGGGGTACTTCCAGAAGTTCATCACCTGAGCCTGTGCCGTAGCAGCACAGCCCACTGCCGAACCACCGGGGCAGTAGCCGTTGTAGGGGTAGGTCTGATCCCAGTAGGTGGTAATCAGGGGCTCCACCCCATTAGAATCGCCGTCCTTGGGAAACAGGCCTTGCTCCAAAGCATACCATTCGGCATGAACGGGATAGCCTTTTGCCTCCTGCAAAGCCGTTATCTCCTGCTGGTAGTCCTGCAGCCACTGCTGGAGGGCAGGAGACATGTCGGCAGGGTTCAATGTGCCGTTGGGCGAATAGCCAAGAATGGGGCGCGCAGCGTCGTCGGCAGCCACCAGCACAAAGCCGCCGTCGGTGGCAGTGAAGAGGTAGATGCCGTCGTACTGCCAAGGGCTGTTGCTGAGCTCCAGCTGAGTATTGCCCTTAGTGGTGGACAGGGCATTAAAAAAGTTCTGTGCCACCGTCGCCGCCCGCTTGGGCGTGACGGGACCGGCACTGGCGGTGCCGAGCATCAGCACCGCCAACGCTAGAATAAGGTTCTTGTGAGCACTCATGGGTTGTAGAGATTAGAGTCCTATGGCACGGGCTATTTTACCCACAACACTCTTCCAGCTGGTCTTGCCGTTGTTGTCCTGGGGCCGGGGAATGGTGGTCTTGGCGGGATTCTCCACGGGTGATAGGACCATCACTGTGGCACCCATCATTTCGAGCATGTCGGGGTCGTCGAAGTCAATGGTCAGCGTGTTGGCCTCCTTGTCGTAAACGAGGGGATATGAATAATCCACCGTGTCACCAGTCTCGCTATCAACATAGGTGCCGTTGAGGTATACGCTGTCTTCCGTAAACGTATAGGTGAATGCATCCGTAAAGTTCTCGCTCTGTGAGGCTGCGGGATAGGCAGGGACATAGATATAAAGGTCGTGGAACAGTTCGGCGTTGGCAGAGTCGAGGAAGTCGAGATACAGGTCGTAGCTAATATCCATCTGGATGCTCATACCCTGCTCCTGATAATAGTAGGTGTTTTCCAAGCGTCCAGTCCACGAGGTGCCGACAAAGATGTTCTCCACGGTATGGTCATCGGGAATGTCGGGGGTGATGGGGGTAATGTTGTCTTTCTCGCAACCGGCAAAGGCAAAGGTTGCAGCCACAACGAGGGTGGCAAAGATTTTCTTTGATGTTTTCATTGATATGTGATGTTTAAATTGATTCCTTTTTATAATAAACGTATGACTCGGCAAAATCTTACAGTCAGATATGCTGTTTTAATATTTTTTAAGTTTCTTTTCCAGTTTTTGACGAATTGAGGACTCTAGCGGGATGAAATTGTACTGCTGCCAGAAGGCTTCGTCGTACTGCTTGTGGTCGGCGCGGCGTTGGGTCACCAGCACGCTGCCAGGCTCTTGGATGGTGTTGTTCTGCAAGAACGACGCACCCTCCTTGTGCTCGTTGGTCAGCACACATTGCAGCTGCTTGTCGATATGTTCCGACTTGTCGTGTTGGGTGTAATAGAGGTCTATGCCCTCATCGCGGGTGTAGGAAGTCAAGGTGTACTTGCCTTCGACCAAGCCATAGTTATACACCACATGCTCTCGCTGGGCCAGTGAGTCAACGCCTGCCTTTTTGAATTCTTTCTTCAGCGGGAAGAAGGGGCGCATCATAAAGAAGCTTTGCTCCTCGAAGCGGACTATTGCAAGGGTACGCTTGTCGACAGTGATGCTCGCCGACCCATGTCCTTTGAAGGGACCCGACGAACTATTATAGCGCGACGTCAGCACATAGTACTCTCGCCCGTCGGCATCGGTCGTCTCATGCATCCGATAGGAGCCACGCTTCATGGCCCTCTTCAGATGGTCTTTCGACAGTCGCGTTGATGCGTTGGGTATTTCCACGGGGTCGTACAGCACCTCGTTTTCCGAGTAGTCGAGATAAGTGCGAGATGCGCCGTTGGTGGCACGATTCACATAGTCGGTGTCGCACAGCAGCAGCCTGTCATGGCGGATGGCAGTGTAGTTGCTCCCAATGGGACGCAGATAGTCAATGCGAACTGAATTGCCTGGGCCTTTACTGTTATATAGCTTTTCGAGTGTATGGTGCTTGTCGTACCCCACGCGCAGGGCATCAAACACCATCTCGTCAAACAAGAACAGCTCGTCGTTCAGCATTCTCACATCGCGGTAGAACCATGTGCCCACCACGCTGTCGGTTTGGTAGTTTTGCGGTATGCGGTTCACCGCATCTATCAACAACTGAGCTGCCGCCTTGGGCGAATATTCCCTCACCGTTACCTCCTTCAGCCAGCGTCCTCCATCAGAAGTGAGGGCAATGTCGCCCTTGCGCTGTGCCTTGGCGATACTGACTGTGTCGCGCAGATAGCCCATCAGGGCATATACCA
>CAMYZD010000050.1 GCA_947303735.1 uncultured Bacteroidales bacterium
ATACGAACAAGTTCGTCTGCATTCGGCTTAACGAAAACGTTACTTCGTGACGTTTCCTCGCCTCAGCATACGAACAAGTTCGTCTGCGTTCGGCTTAACGAAAACGTTACTTCGTGACGTTTCCTCGCCTCAGCATACGAACAAGTTCGTCTGCGTTCGGCTTAACGGAAACGTTACTTCGTGACGTTTTCTCGCCTCAGCATACGAACAAGTTCGTCTGCGTTCGGCTTAACGGAAACGTTCGTGTCACTGGTCACGGTTCACTGGTCACTTTATATCTAATCACCAATCACTAAATTTCGTGTCACAGGTCACAGAAAAAACGCTGGTCACTATTCACAAGTTATGTACAGCGGTCTCGGGAAATGCATCCCACAAAGTGTGAGATGTTCGGTGCGAACGCGGTCGAGGATAGCCTTGCGCGTGATAACAGCTTGCTTGGGGTCTGCATCAAAACGGGCGCAGAACTCAGGGTGCTCCAACTGCAAGGCAACAGCATGCATGATGTCGCCGGCAATGAGTATGTTGTTAAATCCATAGATTGTATGGCCAGGGGTGTGTCCCGGGGCGGCAATAGTAGCGATGGAGCCAAACAAAGTATCTCCCGGCTTGAAGAACTCGATACGTCTATCGTAGGCTGGTCCTATTTGTGAGGTTATATCAGAATTGCCCATTTCGCCCGAAGCCCAAGCGGCATATTCCACCTGAGGGATGTGTAGTGTGGCTGTGGGAAATGCCGCTGTACCATCGGAGTTGAAAAGTCCTCCCACATGGTCGAAATGGAGATGGGTGATACAAATATCAGTTATCTGGTCGGGGGTATATCCAAGAGAATCCAACGCCACCATGAGTCTGCCTCCTTTGGCAGCTCCTATTCCGGCATCGAACAGGACAACGCGGTCGCCCAACGGAAGTAGGAACACATTAAAGGAAGCCTCTGCCTGTCCATCGGGGAGGAGACTATCCAACAGGGCATCGTCGAGTCCTCTGAAAAGGTCTGCCGACATGGTCTGGGGACTGTCCTGAATGCCATACAGGAAAAGGTCAGTATGCCCGACTGTGCCGAGGTTATACGGAATGTGGAAAATGGAGTCTATGATGCTAGGCTCATGTGTTGCGGATTCGGTCTGACGGTTGCCACAGGCGGCAGACAACAAGGCGAAAAGACTGGAAAGGAGTAGGATTTTTTTCATTTTTGAGTGATTGGTGATTAGTGATTAGATATATAGTGACCAGTGAACCGTGACCAGTGACACGAGATTTAGTGATTAGTGATCATTTTGAAGTAAGAAGTAAGAACTATGAACTAAGAAATTGGGGCGGCAGCCAATTTTAATTCTTAATTCTTAATTTTTAATTTGTTACGTTTTCAATTTTCAATTCAGATATTTAGTGACCTGTGACAAGAGCGCTATCGTGTCACTGGTCACAGTTCACTGGTCACAAAAATTTCAATTAATCGGCTGCACGATTTTGCGCAACTGCTCTATATCAAGTTGCTGATATTGCGTATTGTCGGGGTCGGCAAAGAGTTTTTTATTATTTTTATAGTTTTCTTGGTCGTACTCCGAAGCCTTCAGGAAGAGGTTATGTGCCACCGCGCGCTTAAACGTGGCGAAGTCCATCTTCCCTTCGTCCCACTTTTTTTTCTCGTCGGCAGTAAGATATTTTGTGTACTTTTGGTAATACTGAGGGGATAGGCAATCCTTGCCTATAGCGCTTGGATTGGCAGCCATTGCCGCCTCATAGTCTCGCGTCAGGGCGGGGAGGTCGGACCACGAGGTGATGGTAGTTTCCAAAAGTCGCAACGACCGCCTTCCCTTGTCGGTATAGTACCCTAAATAAGCATGGCAGGGTTCTACAAATATAACGGGCTTCAGTCCTATCTTGCGCATGATAGAGGCAAAGAACACGCATGCATCCACGCAATTGGCCTGTCGGGAATTGTACACCTCGTCGAAGAAGCGTATGTGCTGCACATTAGAGCGTGTGGTCGGGGTCGAGGTGCAGGAGATGGAGGAATAGCGGATTCCTCGCTCAAGGGCGTAATACCATATTGCTTCCACTTGGGACTGTACGCTCTTAGCATCACTCTGATAGCCCGAAATCTTCGACACCACTCCTTGTTGCATAATATCAGTCAGGATGCTGTCGATAATCGGGTGCTCCTCATTGACGTAGGCGGCAAAAAGCCAGCGGTAGTCGATATTATGGCCCGAACTGTCGCGCACGCTCAAGAGACAGTCGTTGGCCGAACGGTAGTTGATTCTCAGGTTTTTCACATCCACCTCCTCATCATTGATATAGCAGGTGAAGGTAAGGTCGGCAACTCCCTGCTGTCGTGTGCGATACAACTGTTCATACTTCCACTTGACGGTTGGGTAGAAGGTATACCGCATATCCTTGACTGGAAGTACCTCTTGGAAGATGGTGACGTAGTTGAGCTTGGACGAGTCGATGGTTATCCGCAGCACGGCGTTGCTCACCGGCGCAGTTACCGACACTGAGAAGAGCGCTCCCGAATCGGTCGGAGCATAGGCAGGGTCGCTTAAACTTGCCACACCCAATACCAATGAAGGATAGAACTGACTCTCGAGCAGGGGGTTATAGCTGGCAGTAAACCGCACCTGCGAGGGGTCGAAGACCTTCGGCCTCACGTGATGGCACGCCGAGAATAAAAGTAAAAAGGTAAAACTTAAAACTAAAATATGCTTCATCTTGAAAACTTATCGAATTGAAAAGTGAAAATTGAAAATTGAAAACTTATCAAATTAAAAAATAAGAATTAAGAATTAAAATTTGGCTACCGCGTTCATTTGTCTAATCACTAATCACTATTCACTAATCACTATTCACTAATCACCCATCACTATATCTCGTGTCACTGGTCACAGTTCACTGGTCACTAATCAATTTAAGAAATTATTCCCGATATCAGCACTACCAGCAGAGCCAGCGGAGCCACATAGCGCGCCATGAAACGAAGCAACTTGTAATACCCCAAGCGCAGGGTTCCATGGTTGGAGAGTTCGTCCTTGATATCCTCCTCAGGCATCACCCAGCCGAAGAAGATGATAGTACCCAAGGCACACAGCGGGGGCAGGTATATGCTGTTGAGGCGGTCTACAAAGTCGAAGAGCGTGAGTCCCGTAATCTTGATATGCGAGAGCGACCCGATAGACATTGAGAACATCACACCTAGCGCTGTAGTAAGCACAAAGAAGAGCACTGCTCCCACCCAGCGTCGTATCTGTGTGTGGTCGCAGATCCACGCCGTGAGTGCCTCCAACAATGAGATGGCGCTCGTTATGGCTGCCACCATCAGCAGTAGGAAGAAAAGCGAAGCAAACACCACACTGGCCGCCCCCATCGAGTTAAACACATTGGGGAGTACCAGAAAGACCAACCCGGGGCCGCCTGTCGGCTCAAAACCGCAACTGAACACTGCGGGGAAGATAGCCAAGCCCGACAGGATGGCTATCAGCGTGTCGCAACCCGTAATCCACATGGCTGTCTTGAAGATATTGTCGCCCGCAGGGATATAGGAGCCATAGACAATCATAACGCCCATGCCCACGCTAAGCGAGAACAGAGCCTGACCCAGAGCCGCCAGCACACCCTCGCCCGTCAGTTTCGAGAAGTCGGGCGAGAAGAGGTATTCCACCCCTTTGCCGGCACCGGGTAACGTTAGACTGCGTACACACAGCACTAGCACCAAAAGTACCAACAACGGCATCAACACCTTGCTCACGTTCTCAATACCTTTCTGCACTCCGCCCAAGATCACAATAAGGACTATTAGCGAAAACACACCCAAGAACAGCACCGGGGTCCAGGGCGATGTGGAGAATTCGGTAAAGAAGGAACTGATGGCAGCCGAGTCGGTGCCTAGCGACGAGAGCACGCCGCTCACCGAGTGCCACACATAGCCTGTGGTCCATCCCGAGATGACTAGATACTGAGACAGAATAAAGAAACTGGTGACAATGCCCAACGCGCCCACCAGCCCCCAGGCCTTATGCTTGGGGTAGAGGGTCTGAAAAGCCTTGATCGGAGTATGCTGCGACCGACGTCCGATGACAAATTCCGACATCATCAGGACTGAGCCCAGCAGAAACACAAAACACAAATAGACCAATAGGAACGCTCCTCCGCCATACTTACCACATATATAGGGGAAACGCCAAATATTGCCTAATCCTACGGCGGAACCTACCGCCGCCATGATTGCTCCTAGGTTGGAGGAAAAGGATTTTTGTTGTGCCATAGCTTTTACTTTCTTTTCGGAGTTCTCTGTGTATTCAAAATATTATATAGTAGGAAGTTAAAGTGGAAGTTAAAATGGGAGTTAAAATGGACAAATGTGATGCCTACAACGTTGTCGTCAACAGTATTGTCCATTTTAACTTCCTTTTATTACTCCCTTTTATTAACTTCCCTTTTAACTTCATATGTTTTTTAACTTTCTATTCTATCAAGGTTAGCGTTGACATAGTCGCCCCACATCTGTTTTTTGCTCTTATGCACCCGTTTGGGCTTCAACTGGTCGCGCAGGCCTGCCAGCGGGTCGGTCTGCTCCAGATAACAGGAATACGCCACCGCCAAAGCATCCGAAGCGTCGAGATACTGAGGCAGGTCGTTGAACCCAAAGATACTTTGCAACATCGAGGCTACCTGTTCCTTAGAGGCATTGCCATTACCGGTGACGCGCTGCTTCACTGCCGCAGGCTCATACTCGGTGTAGCTTAGGTCGCGGCTCAGTGCCGCTGCAATCGCCACCCCCTGAGCCTGCCCCAGTTTCAACATCGACTGCACATTCTTCCCCACAAAGGGGGCCTCGATGGCGACATGGTCGGGATGATACGAGTCAATGATGCGCTGGGTAGAGTCAAAAATCTTGCGGATGCGGAGGTGGAAGTCGGCAATTTTGCGCAGATATAGCACATCCATCACCACCAATCGCGGCTTCGCACAGTCGGTGTCCAGCAGGCTATATCCCAATATCCGTGTCCCTGGGTCTATTCCAAGTATCAGCATTGCTGCAAAAAATTTTTGCAAAGATACAGAAAAAAATCGTATTTTTGCATTTTATAAATCAACTACAACAATAATTTAAACCTATCAATACCATGGATAAACTGATTATCACTGCCGCCATCTGCGGTGCAGAAGTTACCAAAGAGCAAAATCCCGCCGTGCCTTACACCGTCGAAGAAATTGTACGCGAGGCCAAATCGGCTGTCGATGCCGGAGCCGCCATTGTGCACCTCCACGTCCGCTACGATGATGGCACTCCCACCCAGAGTCGCGACCGTTTCCAAGAATGTGAAGAGGCCATCCTCAAGGAATGCCCCAACGTCATCCTCATCCCCTCAACAGGTGGAGCAGTGGGCATGACCCCCGACGAGCGACTGCAGAGCACTGACACCACTCCCCTGCCCGAAATGGCCACCCTCGACTGCGGTACCTGCAACTTCGGCGACGAGATATTTGATAACACCATGCCCACCATGCGCGCCTTCGGCAAACGTATGATGGAACGTGGCATCAAGCCCGAATATGAATGCTTCGAGATGGGCCACCTCGACACTATCATCAACATGGCTCGCAAAGGCCAGGCTCCTGGAGCACCCATGCAGTTCAACTTCGTACTCGGTGTGCCCGGCTGCACCCCCGCCACTGTCGACAACCTCTGCTGGCTTGTCAAGAACATACCGGCTGGCAGCACCTGGACAGCCACTGGCATCGGCCGCTATGCCTTCCAGCTGGCCGCTCCCACCATCGTGATGGGCGGCAACGTGCGCGTCGGTTTCGAGGATAACCTCTATCTCGAACGCGGCGTCCTAGCCAAGAGCAATGGCGAATTGGTCGACAAGGTGGTCCGCATGGCGAAACTGCTGGGTCGCGAAGTGGCCAACAGCGATGAAGCCCGCGAGATTCTCAGCCTCAAGCCCCGCCGCTAACCTTAGCCTTTTGCTAGGGTCGATCTAGAGTGCCTTCGCCTCATCTCCATTCACTCTTCAATCATCATTCGTTCCTTTTTCGCATTGGAAACCGAATAATAATCAAAAACTATCTGAATATCAATCATATAACACATAAATGAAAAGAGTAATCATATCTTTCTTAACCCTTGTCATGGCCGTAGGAGCTATGGCACAAAATGCCACCACCCACGAAGAGATGATGCGTGAATGGAGGCAGATGAAGCAGAAACGAGACATCTCACTTCAGGCAGAGCGCAGCAACATCCCCTTGGGCGAGGCGGCTCCGATGCCGAAAAATACAAAGGCATTGCCCGAAGACCGAGTATGGTTTCCCGGAGAGTGGGAAGAGGTGAAGGCCATTGTGGTCACCCCCTACTACAGCTACTCCCCCGACACCAACTTGGGGTCCGGCTACTATTCGGCCGACCCTATGGTGACAGGAGTGGCAGAATACTTCCAATATAATTTCTCACGCGGTTGGGTCTCTCTCAACCTTTTCGGTCCCTACGTAAGTGAGATGGACACCAACTCCACCTTCGGAAAGGTGTTCTTCTACCTCATGGACGGCATACAGCAGGGACACGCTGAGGCCTGGGTGCGCGTCGAGCAGGAGGCAGACACCGCCAAAGTGCTTCGGACCCTGACCCGTATGAACCTACGCCACGACAATGTGCGTTTTATCATTGGCTCAGGCAACTCGTTCTGGTATCGTGATTGCGGCCCCATCTGCTTCTACTATGGCGATGAGGACAGCGTGGCGATGATGGACTTTGAGTACTACCCCGGCCGTGCTTTGGACGACTCGCTTCCTTCGCTTATCCACAGGCAGATGGGCATCCCCAACTACATCAACACCATCGAGTGGGAAGGCGGCAACTGCCTAGTTGACGGCGCCGGATTCCTGCTTTCGAGCGACGCCATCTACTCCAACAACGGCGACACCTATGGCCAGATCACTTGGGACGGACACGACATCAACAGTATCCACTACACCAGCAAGACACACCTCACCCAGGCGCAGACCCGTCAGGCTCTGCGCAGCCTGCTTGGCCAACGTGAGACACACATTCTTCCCGCCTACCAATATGACGGTGGCACCGGCCATATCGACCTCTATGCCGACATGTGCGAGGAGAACGGCTTCATTTTCTCTGTGATGCCCGACAACTATAGCCGCTGGACCGACTACCGTACCGGAGCCCGCAACATCGACTCGCTTTGCTCCTACACCAGCATTTTCGACCGTCGCTATTACAAGACCACTATCCCTTTCCCCAGCAAGGACAACGGCTCGAACTTCACTAGCCAAACTGAGTACGACAGCCAATATACCCGCACCTATAGCAACCACACCTTTGTCAACGACCTTATCCTGCAGCCCTGCTTCTCGAATGTTGCCGACGGCCGCCCCTCAGCTACATGGGACCGCCAGAATATCGAGCAGCTGAAGGCTGCCTATCCAGGCTACACCATCTACCCCATTGACGTGCGTGAGTTCGATGGGTCGGGCGGTGCCATCCACTGCGTTACCAAGCAGATACCTGCCGACAACCCCATCCGTATACTGCATAAAAGCATCGTAGGCAGCGCCAACGACATGCGTGGCAACAACATTCCCGTAAGCGCCATCATTACCAACCGCAGCGGCATAGAGCACGCCGAATGCGTGTACCGCATCAACGAAGGCGAGTGGAACACCATTACCTTGAACGCCAACGGCAACAAGTATTCCGCCATGATCCCCACGGCAGGCATCAACGAACGCATCATCGACACAACCTACCAGACTGGCATCAGGGTTGACAGCACATTCCTCTCGACCGACACCATTATCACTCTCACCCTCGTCGAACAATATTACGACTCGGTGAGCATGGACACCGTTTACGTATGGGACACCACCTACACATTCGAGAACAATTATCTGTACGACTCAACCGACTACGTCGACACCCTGACCACTCTCCGCGACACGCTGGTCACCGTTGAGTACTACCTGAGCGCCACCTCCAACAACGGCAAGACCATCACCAAGCCCATGACCGCCCATCAGGGAGGCTACTACCATTTCACCTACAACGGCGAGCTGGAAGAACCTGACAGCATGAAGTATGACTTCTCGACCGACCCGCGTCCTGCCACCGACATCACCTTCGTCTTCGACGCCAACCGCACCTATCTCGACACCAACGCCGCTCCCGGCTCCTCTCTGACAGGCATTGCCAGCGCACAGCCTGAGGCTGGCTTCGGGCAGTTCTACCCCAACCCCGCCACCCATCAGGCAAAGATAGAAATCGACCTCGGCAACGGCGGCAACTATGCGGTGGACATTATCGACAACTTAGGTCGCACCGTCCACAGCACCCATTTGGAGACTGCGGGCAGCATCCTCTTCACCATCAATACCGACCGCCTACCTGCGGGCATCTACTCCGTACGCTTCTCGAGCCATGGCACCAACGTGGTTCGCCGACTGGTGGTCAGATAGCTCCATTACAATGACAACCCTAAAACACATATACTGATATGAAACATTTATCCTTACACCATGTCATGCGGGCAACAGCCCTTGCATGCATGCTCGTTCTGCTGCAACCAGCTGCTTGGTCACAGCTGGACACTATCCACATTAGTGGCACCAGCATCGATACCACCAAGGTGTACGACGGCACCACAGCTGCAAACATTATCACCCTCGGCGAATTTCCCCTGCTGCCCTACAACTTGGTGACCATTGATGCCGAAGCGCACTATTTGGATGCCTCTGTGGGCGAAGACAAACCCGTAGTAGTCACCTTCACCCTTAGTGGCGATGATGCCTACCGCTACGTCACCCCCGACAGCATCGTCCTCTATGCCGACATCACACCCCTGCCGATTGCGACCGATGGGCTACAACTGCAACTTTCTCGCGAATACAACGGAACCACAGACTGTGAGGTAATCACCCCCGACAGCCTGATAGGTATACTGCCCAGCGACACGGTCGGCCTAATTGTCACGGCCACCTTTGCCTCCCCCAACGTTAGTTTTATCAACCCCATCACAGTCACCCACACCCTCATCGGCCCGCAGGCTGGCAACTACATTCTGGCGTTCCCCTTCAACTATATAGGCACCATCACGCGCCGCTCGCTTAATATCGGAGGATATCCCACCGTCAGACTAATAAAAGAGTACGATGGCACCGACACAGCCCATGTCATCAGCCGTCCCGAACTTCAGAACACCATCGAGGCCGACGACATCGACTTCTCCCTTACTGCCTACTACGATAGCCCCGAAGTTGGCGACAACAAGACCATCTATTTCCACTATCAGCTAGTGGGCGACGACATTGACAACTATCAACTTTTATTGTCGGATGAGGACACCATCAGTTTCGAAAAAGGCAGAATTGTCCTACCCCTCATCATCGACACACTCGAAGGCGACCAGCAATTCGTTGCCACCGCCTACGGCTTCTGCAGCAACGAGCGTGCGACACTACGCTACCACGTGCAACAAGGCGAACCTATTCATTATCGCATCCTCTTCTCTGACGAAGCCCTTGCCGCAGGCTTTGACACCAACTGGGTTAATTGTAACCCCGACGACAGCCTCATCTCCTTCACTATTCCCAACAACTGCCCTGCCAGACACTATGAGGCCACAATCGAATTCCTCAATGTATCCCTCGACCCCACTTACTACCCCTGCTCGTTCAACATCAATTTCAACAATGCCTACCTCGTGATGCCTTTCGACGACGTAATCAGTATCGACAACAGTGGTAGCATCGACGGCCAACCCGACCGCTTCCGCACATTCCAATGGTATCACAACGACCAGATCATTCCCAACTACGACAAACCCTACTATCAAGAGCTGGGCGGCCTCACTGGCAAGTATGCCGTCATGGTCAACATGGGTGCTGAAGATGAAGCAATGGTATGTCCCACCTACTTCAATACAGCCGACAAGACCAGCCTCCAGCTGATGCCCTCGCCAGTGGTCTCCACCACCACCGTCAAGCTGCAAGGCTTTGAAGAAACGCAGCATCAGTTGCAAATATTCAACAGCCACGGGGTTGTGGTCATAACCACCACCTTCGAAGGCACGCAATACCAACTCGACCTCTCCTCTTTGCCTCAAGGCACCTATCTAGTAACCGTTGACGGTCGTTCCACCAAAACATTAAAACTCTAATGCCATGAAGAAATTATTCCTTTCCCTTGCCATGATGGCATTCATATCAGGCGCATCGGCACAGATGGACGACCATATCCACAACATTCAGATAAACGCCGGAGGCGGCATCCACACGCTGCTCTATACTCCCGACCAAGGCGAACGCACCATCGGCTTAGGCGGGCTGATTGAGGGGCAATACCAATTAATGTTCAACCATAATTGGGGACTAGCCATCGGTGTGCAGGTCAGCACCCTGCGCAGTTCTGCCAACTACAACTACTCTTACGCCATCCCCAACGTCACCCTGCCGGGTGCCAACTACCCTGCCGACCTCGACATCCACTTCTACAACTGGCGCGAACGTCAAAGCGTCACCCTCCTCAGCATCCCCTTGCAGTTGGTGTTTCGTGCCCCCATCAGCGTAGGCAGTGCCTTCCAGATGGAATTGGGCACCAGCCTCAACCATCCGCTGCAAGCCTCCTACAAGACCATCGGCGGGCGCTATGTCACCACCGCCTATATGCCTCACACCAACGTCACCTACACCGACATGGGCAACCACCTTTTGGGCACCTACGATGGCGACAATCAGGCCAACCGCCTCGAACTCGTCCCCATCTATTGGGCACTCCATGCCGACCTAGGTTTTGATTTCAACCTCAACAGAACCACCGGATTCTATCTGGGAATCTATGGCTCCTATTCTCCCCAGAATATCAATCCCAACTCCGACAACAACTCCTCATTACTGACCGTTGCCACATCGGGCTACGGCAAGCAAAGCTCATTTGCTTGCGACCGTGTGGGAGCAGTGCAACCCCTCGAGGTAGGCATCAAACTGGGACTCCGTTTCGGCTGTGGGAAGAATGTCGACTGGAAAGAGATAGCCGCTGCCGAAGCTGCTGCCGCCGCACAGGCTGAGGCCGAACGTATAGCCGCCCAACGGAAAGCCGAAGAGGAACGTCTCGCTGCCGAGCAACGCGCCCGCGAAGAGGCTGTGGCACGTGCCCGCGCCGAAGCAGAAGCCAAGGCTAAGGCCACCGCCGACTCACTGGCACGCGTACACGCAGCCGAATTGGCTAAAGCCAAAGCCGAAGCCGAAGCTGAGGCAGCCGCTCGCCTGCGCGCCCAAGCTCAGGCCGATTCACTCGCCAAAGCACAAGCCGATGCCGAAGCCCGCATGAAGGCCGAAGCCGAAGCCCGCGAACGTGCAGAAGCCGAGGCCCGCGCCCGCGCCCGCGCCGAACAGCGCGTCCGTGAAGAGGCTGCTTTCGTGGCTGGCTACAAGGATGTGGCCTACTTCGAGACAGGTAAGGACATCCCCATCTTTGGCGAGCTAAACGAAGACTCGTGGGAGAACCTCAAAAACGTGATGAGCCGCTACCCCGAGATCACCGTCACCGTAACGGGCCATACCGACAACGTCGGCAAACCCGCCAGCAACCAGACCCTCTCGCAGAAGCGTGCCGACAACATCAAGAAAATGCTCATTGATAAAGGCATCGACGGAAGCCGCATCCGCGCTATCGGCAAGGGCGACAAAGAACCCATTGCCTCCAACAAGACCAAAGAAGGTCGCGCCAAAAACCGCCGTATCGAAATCACCATAGGCAAATAGCCCGCGCGATAGCTAATAATTAAGGGAGGCTCCTACTGCAGGTGCCTCCCTTTCTCTATAGTCAGTGACAGTAGTTGTGAAGTGAAAATTGAAAATTTGGCTACCACGTTTTCAATTTTCACTTTTCACTTTTCAATTATCAAACTCCTCCTCCTTCTCCGGACACAGTTCTGTGTACATAGCATAGAAATCGGAAATAATCTTATCGGGCGAGAACTTCATACGCTGCTGACGGCCTTTCTCCACCAACGAGGCACGAAATTGCGGGTCGCCGACAATCAACTGCAACTGCTGGGCAATCTCGTGGGGATTGTTGGGGTTGGCATAGAGAGCGGCATCACCGCCCGCCTCAGGCATCGAAGAAACGTTGGAAGTGACCACTGGCACATCGCAACACATCGACTCAACGATCGGAATCCCGAACCCCTCAAACTGCGACACATATACCGACGCGATAGCATTGGCATACAAGGCGGGGAAATCCTCAAACTCGGCATCAGTCAACACATGTACGCGGTCAGTCAACTTACTCCGACGGATTTCGGACTGCAGCCCATGGTAGTAATTGCCATGAGGGCGACCCACAATCACCAAGTGGATGTCTGACGGCAGTTCGGCAAGCGCCTTGACGGCAGCCACCTGGTTCTTGCGCTCCTCTATGCTGCCCACGCAGATGACATACCGCTCAGGCAGATGGTAGGTCTCGCGCGCCTCAGCCTTGTCCTTCTCGCCCACGGGCTGCCAGAAGATATTGTCGCACGACTGGTAGAGAACCTTGATCTTCGACTCAGGCACCTTGAGATACTTTATCAAGTCGCTCTTGGTCTGTTCGCTGATAGCCACCACCACATCGGCAATATGGCAAGCATGGCGCTGCTTCGACTTATGGACCATACGGTCCACCAAAGAATAGAACCGCGGGTAGCGCCATACGATAAGGTCGTGCATCGTCACCACCTTCTTAATCGAACGCGGAATCCCATGAGGGAGTTCGTGGCTGAGACCATGAAAAATATCAATCTTATCGCCCTTCAGATGGGTGGTGACCCCAAAGCGGCGCCATAGATTGGGAAAATGCCTATCCACCCCCGAAGGCTGGCGGGTCGAGATATTGGCGAAGCCAGAGAAATAGCCCTTATACTCTCCCGACATATCGGGCGAATAAAGAAATGCGCGGACATTTTGATACTTTTGAGCCATGCCGCAAATCAACATGCGGCTATAGTTTCCCAAACCAGTCCTATTTTGGAAAGCCCGCTTGGCATCGAAACCGATTATCATCTTCTGACAACTAAAAAGTAATAATAATTATTTACCTCAACAAAGATTTTGCAAAAGTACAAAAAAAAAATGTATCTTTGCAAATTCTTACGAAAAAAAGATGGTAAAATTATCTGTTCTCATTATCACTCACAACGAACAACGCAACATCGAGCGATGCCTCGAGTCCGTTATCGGGATAGCTAGCGAAGTCATCGTAGTCGATTCTGGCTCCACCGACGAGACCGAATCAATATGCCGACAATACGGCGCCACTTTCGTTCACCACGACTGGCAAGGCTTCTCCAATCAGAAAAATTACGCCGAAACCCTTGCCTCGGGCGACTGGATCCTCAGCCTCGATGCCGACGAACAAGTAGGCGAAGAGCTCTTCCACAGCCTGCTGAACCTGCTCGCCGAAGAACCTCAAAAAGGCGCAGCATACTGCATGAACCGCCTCACCAACTTCTGTGGCAGCTGGATCCGCCACTGTGGATGGTACCCCGACACCAAGACACGCCTATGGCAACGGGGCACCGCACGGTGGGTGGGCGACGTCCACGAGCAACTGCAATTCTCCTCCCCCGTCAACACCATTCGCCTGAAAGGCGACCTGCTGCACTACTCCTACTACACCCTCGACGAGCTGGCCACCAGGCAGGCCCAATACTACCTCCTCGCAGCCCACGAAGCCCACCTCCGCCACCGCCATTGCGCCAAAGGGGCTCTCCTATGGCGGCCGCTATGGCGATTCGTACGAGACTACCTCCTCCGTGGCGGATTCCTCGACGGCGAAGCCGGCTATATCGTCTGCCGCATGAACGCCCACTACACCTTTATGAAATACGCCACACTGAGAGATTGGTGATTGGTGATATATAGTGACCAGTGAACTGTGACCAGTGACACGAGATATAGTGATTGGTGATTAGTGATTAGATATATAGTGACCAGTGAACCGTGACCAGTGACACGAGATATAGTGATTGGTGATTAGTGAATAGTGATTAGACAAATGAACGCGGCAGCCAATTTTTAATTCTTAATTCTTAATTTTTAATTTGATAAGTTTTCAATTTTTATAACCATGCCCGAAATCAACGAAACCAACCGACACCTTTTCGACCAATACACCCTAGCCGAAAAACAGAAACTCTACCTCGACGCTGCCGAACTCTTCTCCGACAACAAGCGCCAGCTCTTCGACCGCTTGGTACAGAACCGCACTCGCCATATATGCGTAGTGCTCGAAGACATCTTCCAGTCGCACAATGCCAGTGCCGTATTGCGGAGCTGCGACTGCTTTGGAGTCCAAGACATCCATGTAGTAGAAAACCACAACCGTTACTCGCCCAACTCCGACGTCTCCATGGGGTCGGACAAATGGGTAGACTACTACAAACACCCCTCCATCCTGCAGACCTACGACGAGCTACACTCCAAAGGCTATCGCGTCATAGCCACCCTGCCCCACGAGAACGACACCATGATCACCGACCTCGACATCTCACAGCCCGTTGCCCTAGTATTCGGCACCGAACTCACCGGCCTCACACAAGAAGCCATCGACCACGCCGACGGCTACGTCAAAGTGCCCATGTATGGCTTCACCGAAAGCTTCAACATCTCGGTCTGCGCCGCCCTCTCCCTCTTCTGCCTCACCGAGCGGATGCGCTCCGACAGCAACCTACACTGGCAACTCAGTGAGGACGAGCAAGCCACACTCAAACTCTATTGGGCCATGCAAGTAATCCACGACGGCCCCCGCGTCATGCAGCACCTGATGAGGAAATTGAAAGTTGAAAATTGAAAATTGAAAATTTGCTGCCGCACCCGGATAATTTTCAATTTTCAATTTTCAATTTTCACTTTCAAAAAAGCTACTCTTCCGGAGCAAACATAGGGTCCCAAGCGGGAAGCATGATAGGTTTCTGATTCATCATGCTCAAGATGTTGGCAGGAATATACTTCTCCTCCAGCACCACACGGAACATATACTCATTAAACCAATCGTTGGTCATAATCAAAAAACCCTGATACCCATAGCTGCTGCCCCAGCTGTTTTCCACCATCCATTTCAGGGGCTTGCCATCCTTGTCGAGGTCGACGGCACAGAGGGTCATCGCATGGCTGCTGCCCGAGGCAAAAGTACTGACACGCTGCCTCTTGTCCATACCGAAGGTGGTACCAAACAGTGAAGCATAGTCGTAGTTGTTCACATCCATAAAGCCCTTGTCACGGTTGAGGAACTTGCCCACGTCGCAGCTGAAATACATCATCGTGCTATCCTTGATCGAGGCGATACACATCGGGGCGATATCCTCCATAGGCAGGTTCAGATAACGCCAGTTCTGCCCGTCATACACATGGCGGTCGTACTGGATTTCGTACACCTTGTAGTACTCGCGTGTGGGATCGTTCATCACCATATAGTATTTCGAAAAATCAGTCTTGGCAAACTTCTCATAGAAAGACTTAGGCGTATAGCACTCGGTCGACACAATCTCGCCCTTAGCATTCTTCTGCTGCCAAGTAAACTGCGCGGGAGGCTCGCCCATGGTGAGGGCCAGCATGCGGTAGATGGTGCCCAGCATCTCGGTCTTCTTAGCCACAAGCCGCTCGGGGGTCATGCCCTTCTGCGCCGCCATTTCGCGCAGCTGCAGACCATCCTCGCGGAGCTTGAGCGCCATCAGGTTGCTGATGCTCGAAGTATTGTTGGTGTTAAACGTCTCGGGCATCGCCTCAGCAGGCATCAAGCCGTACTTGTCGATAAGGTTGGCCACGCCAGTGAACTGACCGCCATCGCCGATAGGATTTTTAAAGAGCCACTCCACCTCCTTGCTGTCCATCGGCAGCTTGTAGGTGTCGATAACGGCCTGCAGGAAGAGGTTGGCCTTCTCCAGTTGGTCATAGAAGAAGAGGTAGGCCTGCGAGAACTGGAAGTCGGCAGGCAGGTTGTGCTGGCGGATAGCCTTGTTGCGCAGCACATTCATACCCGTGAACATCCAGCATCGGCCGCTCGACTTCTGGTCCGTGATGGCCTTGCTCTCCACCTTGTGTGAAAAATGCGAGTCAAATGCAGTGGCATTCTCATAGTTCAGTGCCAACTTAGCCGGGCTGTTGGTCACCATGATATTGCGCAAGGCCTTATCGCTGGCCGAACCGCCATAGCTCTGTTTCATCTGCTGCATCATCTCAGTGGTGATGCCGCCATTGTAGGGCTGTGTCGCGGTCTTGATGTTTTTCTTCTGAGCCATACTGCTGCCAGCAATCAGCAATGTGGCGAACACTAATGTAAAATACTTTGCTTTCATTATATTGATATGTTTTTTAGTAACCTGTGACCTGTGTTCTTTTAGTGACCTGTGACCTGTGACCTGTGATAAGAGCGCTATCGTCACTGGTCACTAAAATTTAATTTTTAATTTTTAATTTTTAATTTATAGTGACCTGTGACACGAGCGCTTTTTTGTGACACATGATACGACCCCAATCGTGTCACTGTTCACAGTTCACTGGTCACAAAATTTCAATTATCGCTGCCTCAA
>CAMYZD010000051.1 GCA_947303735.1 uncultured Bacteroidales bacterium
CGCTTCACGATGCCGCGAATCACAGCATTCAAACCGGGGCAATCGCCGCCGCCGGTGAGGACCATAACCCTTTTTAATGCCATATTCTTTTCTGTTACTATACTAATTTACATAGGCTTGCAGCCGAAACTGCAAACCAATAGAACTTACAAATATACAATCTTTTTTTCATATAATGATAAAAAAATGTTGCTTCGGCTTCCTGTTCCCCTCTGCTTGCCCCTACCTTGCCTATACCCTTTATTCAATCCCTAGCCGATTCTTATTCATTCCATAGTCGATTCACTGAGCGAAGAAATGGTGTTTAAGTGTGCGATTTATAATGAAATAAATGTGTACCCAAGGCGTGGTCAGGGTGAGGGCGATGCTCAGGGGTTTGATATGAGGGGTGCGAAAATCCTAGCGCCCTGTCGGCTCATCTTTGGAGCAACGATGATGAAAAAGTGGTGCTACCTCAAAAAAAAATCGTATCTTTGCTCATCATATTGTTTCGGACAAGGTGAGGATGATTGCGTGTATCTGTCTGGGAAATATGGCATTATGTAATAAAATTTCACAATTATGAAGCTGTCATTTTTAGGAGCGGCGCGTGAGGTGACAGGTAGCAAACACCTCATCACGACCAAGAAAGGTTTGAAAATATTGCTCGACTGTGGTATGTACCAAGGCAAGGGTCTTGAGACCGACGCCATGAACCGCGACCTTGGATTCGATCCCAAGGAAATCGACTACCTGATTCTCTCTCATGCCCATATCGACCATTCGGGGCTCATCCCCTATATCTATAAGTTGGGCTTTCGCGGCACAGTGCTCTGCACTCCAGCCACGCGCGACCTTTGTGCCATCATGCTCGCCGATGCGGGCCGCATCCAGGTGTCGGATGTGGCGATGTTCAACAAAAAACGTAAGGCGCTGGGCGAGCAGCCGGTAGAACCTATCTATACCGAGACCGAGGCACAGGAGTGCATGAGTTGCTTTATCAGCGTGCCTTACCACAAGCCGTTCAATATTGAGGGTGAGGTGACGGTGCAGTTTTTCGATGCCGGCCATATCCTTGGCAGCAGTTGTGTCTATCTTGAGATTAAAGATGGCCGCCGCACCATCCGACTGGGCTTCACTGGCGATATCGGCCGCTACGACAAGCATATACTGAAAGACCCCGAACCCTTCCCCCAGGTGGACTACCTCATCATGGAGTCGACCTATGGCGACCGCCTGCATACCACCCTCGACACTGCCGAACAGGAATTGCTTATGGCAGTGCTCGACACCTGCACCAAGAAGAAGGGCAAGCTCATCATCCCAAGTTTCGCCATCGGCCGCGCGCAGGAGATTATTTATGCCCTCGACCGTCTCGAGCATGCTGGTCTCCTTCCTGATATTGATGTTTTTGTCGATAGTCCCCTCAGTGTCTCCGCCACCAACATAATGCGGCTGCATGAGGAGTGCTTCGGTGCTCCCATTCTGGAGTACATGAAAAACGACCCCGACCCCTTCGGTTTCGACCGTCTGCACTATATCCAGTCGGTCGCCGAGTCGAAGACCCTCAACGTGCGCCACAAACCGTGCGTCATCATCTCTGCCTCGGGCATGATGGAGGCCGGGCGCGTGAAGCACCATATTGCCAACCATATCGAGAACCCTGCCACCACCATCCTCTGTGTAGGCTATTGCGAACCTAAGACCTTGGGAGCAAAGATTATGCGTGGCGACGAAGAGGTCTCCATCTTCGGACAGATCCACAAGGTGCGGGCCGAGTTGCGCCGCATCGAGTCCCTGTCGGGCCATGGCGACTACAGCGAAATGATTAACTACATAGGCTGTCAAGAGAAAAAGAAGCTGAAGAAGATATTTCTTGTTCACGGCGAAGCCGAAACTCAGGAGCATTTCCGCACTACCCTCAACGAAGTGGGCTGGAAGCGCGTCGAAATCCCCGAGTTCCGCCAAGAGGTGGAGCTGTGAAAAGATAGAACGCTATGAATCAGAATAGTCAGAGCAGTCAGAATAATCAGAGTAGTCAGAATAGTCAGAGTAATCCGACTCCTCTGACCCCTCCGACTCCTCCGACCCCTCCGACTCCTCCGACCCCTCCGACTCCTCCGACCCCTCCCAAGCCATCCCCCATCACCTTCCTCCCCCAGTATGGCCATTACCGCAATCTGCGGGTCTATCAAGTCGCTGAAATCATCTACGACATCACCTATTACTTTACACAGCACTACCTTGTAAAGGGCGACCGCACCGTGGACCAAATGGTCCAAGCTGCACGTAGTGGAAAGCAGAATATTTCGGAAGGCAATCGAGCTGCCGCCACTTCTAGCGAGACAGAAATCAAGCTGACCAATGTGGCGAAGGCTAGTTTGGAAGAGTTGCTCAACGACTACGAGGACTATCTGAGAGTGCGCAACCTGCCTCGATGGGATGCACAGCACCCGCGCTATGAGAAGATGCGCCAATACGCAAGAAGTGAACAGATAAAGATTATACATCAATCATTCATCGCATGACCGATGAGGAGATGACCAATCTCTGCATCACACTCATACATCAGGCGACCTATATGCTTCGCAAACTGCTGGATACTATGCAAAACCGCTTCGTGACCGAAGGCGGCATCAAAGAGCGCATGTATCAGAGCCGAGTCGCCTACCGGAATGGTCAGAATGCTCTGAAAGGTCAGAATAATCGGAGCGGTCAGAATAATCAGAATGGTCAGAGCGGTCAGAATAATCAGAATTATCCGCCCTCTCCGACAAATCCACCCTCCTCCGAATAGTCTGACCACCCCCGACAGCATCGCCCCCTCCGACATCACCGACCCCCTCCGACACTTCCGACCACCCCCCCGACATTTCCGACCCCCCTCCGACCACCCCTCTGAGGCCTTGAATAATAGCGAATTGAAAAATATTTTTGTGCAGTTGAGAAAAAAAACGTATCTTTGCAAAACTTTTTAAGCAATTCACAATAAGGATTATTCCGTTGTGAAAACTACTAAGGGGGCGGGGGACATGTTCTCCCGTCGCCTTTTTGAGAGACACGGTGAATTGCTCAAAGAGAGGACATTGACATTATTGATAAACACCTCCTGAACCACGAACTCGAACCGCCAGCCGGTTGTGAATTGCTTAAAAAGAGGACATTGACATTATTGATAAACACCGTGTCAGTTTTAAAAAAGATATATGATTCTGTTGTGAATTGCTTAAAAAGAGGACATTGACATTATTGATAAACACCACTATGTGTTGAAAGTAACCCCCTAGATGGGTTGTGAATTGCTTAAAAAGAGGACATTGACATTATTGATAAACACCGTCTCAACACTTCGGCAGCTGCCAACAGTGGTTGTGAATTGCTTAAAAAGAGGACATTGACATTATTGATAAACACCGGAGTGAGGAAAAGCCGCTGCAAGCTGCCGGTTGTGAATTGCTTAAAAAGAGGACATTGACATTATTGATAAACACCCCTCACCTTTGTAGAATTGGTTTAGATTTGGTTGTGAATTGCTTAAAAAGAGGACATTGACATTATTGATAAACACCTGGTGCTAACATCACTATGTTCGGCAACTCGTTGTGAATTGCTTAAAAAGAGGACATTGACATTATTGATAAACACCAAAGTTTTCAGGTCGTGCAAGCCTTAGACTGTTGTGAATTGCTTAAAAAGAGGACATTGACATTATTGATAAACACCCGAGGGGTTGGTTTGTAGGTTAGTAGTGACGTTGTGAATTGCTTAAAAAGAGGACATTGACATTATTGATAAACACCAAGCCAGAATCCATGTTTGTTGAAGTCGCGTTGTGAATTGCTTAAAAAGAGGACATTGACATTATTGATAAACACCCTATACAAGAATAGATACATTCTCTATTCCGTTGTGAATTGCTTAAAAAGAGGACATTGACATTATTGATAAACACCCGATCAATTCATCATCAGTCACCGATACTTGTTGTGAATTGCTTAAAAAGAGGACATTGACATTATTGATAAACACCCGATCAATTCATCATCAGTCACCGATACTTGTTGTGAATTGCTTAAAAAGAGGACATTGACATTATTGATAAACACCAAGTGCCTGAGTGTATAGCCTTCGGGAGTGTTGTGAATTGCTTAAAAAGAGGACATTGACATTATTGATAAACACCGATGCGCCGGTGATGCTGACCTCCAATCGGTTGTGAATTGCTTAAAAAGAGGACATTGACATTATTGATAAACACCCGAGTTTGACCCCAACGGAGAGGCTTTCGTGTTGTGAATTGCTTAAAAAGAGGACATTGACATTATTGATAAACACCGAATTCGTTGAAGAGTATGGCTCTGTTCTGGTTGTGAATTGCTTAAAAAGAGGACATTGACATTATTGATAAACACCGGTGCTGTTCTGCGTGTGGCTCTAGTTTTCGTTGTGAATTGCTTAAAAAGAGGACATTGACATTATTGATAAACACCTGGCTTAATATACCTTTACCCGATGGTCGTGTTGTGAATTGCTTAAAAAGAGGACATTGACATTATTGATAAACACCAAACGTGGCCATTATTTGTCCACTTTTCGTGTTGTGAATTGCTTAAAAAGAGGACATTGACATTATTGATAAACACCCCTCCACGCACAATCCCCCACACGGCGGGGTTGTGAATTGCTTAAAAAGAGGACATTGACATTATTGATAAACACCGGTGGAGTATTCAGGAACAAACCTATACAAGTTGTGAATTGCTTAAAAAGAGGACATTGACATTATTGATAAACACCTGATACTGCTCAGAAGTATCAGAGGATTGGTTGTGAATTGCTTAAAAAGAGGACATTGACATTATTGATAAACACCAATCCAGCCGCACAGTATGTTGTCCGTAGGTTGTGAATTGCTTAAAAAGAGGACATTGACATTATTGATAAACACCACGATTGGAATATATTGATGATTGTTAATGTTTTGCAGGTTGTCAGTAATGAAAAAAATCCCGCTCGGATGGGCGGGATTTTTTGTTTTTTGGGGTCGCTTTTCAAATCCTATTAGAGCTAGAACATCTCAAGTTGCTGTCCGGGGGCATTGGGTTCAATTTCCTTTCGACAGGAGTATAGTTCTATATCGGCAAATTGTTTGTCGGTAATGGTTAGGCACCCTACTTGCCCATATTGGGGTAGCATGGCGCGGACGCGGCGTAGGTGCACATCGGCATTTTCGCGGCTGGCACAGTGGCGCACATAGATAGAGAATTGAAACATGGTGAATCCGTCGGCGAGTAGGTTCTTGCGGAAGTCAGCGGCGGCTTTGCGTTCTTTCTTGGTGTCGGTAGGCAGGTCGAAGAATATGAGCAGCCACATAATGCGGTATTCTGAGAAGCGGTCCATTTACATCTCGGGATAGGTCAGTTTGCGGATTTCGCCCGAAAAGCATCGTGCTAGTGATGCAGTGGTTTGGCTGGCAGCAACCATGAGTGGGCTGCGCTGGCCGTTGATGCGTACTTCAAGTGTAGGGATGGTGAGTAGTGTACGTTTGATGTCGGGGGTTAGGTCTTCGATGTCGGGGTATTGGTGCATGGTTTGAATGACGAGGCGGTCGACGTATGGACGGTAGGGCTCCATGATGTCGTCGGCTAAGCAGTATGCGTTGTAGCGGTTGTGGTGGTGTATGCCGAGGGTGGGGAGGAGTCCGCTGCTGACTAGGGCTCGGGCAATGACGGCCCGGAGTATGGCATAGCCGTAGTTGAAAAGGTTGTTGGGGTAGTTGCCTTCGCGTTCGCGGGTAAAGTGGTCGATGTCGGGTAGTAGTTGGCCCCAATAGAAGGCTGCGGCACGGCCTTCGAGGTTGGTGCTGTCGCCCGAATGCACGTCGGAAGCCCATTGCTGCATATTGCCTGTCTCACAGTCGTGGAGTTCACGCAGTAGGGCGGCTTGGTTGAGAATCTTTTGTTGGACTGTTTGTTGCCACAGCTGTTTTCGTAGGGGCACGGATGCTGTTAGTTGGTCTTGAAAACGTTCGCTCTGTACGGTGTGACCTTCAAGGGGTAGCATGAGGCCTACGGGCATGTGGCGTTCGTCGCAAGTGATGACAGAGGCGTTGTTGTCGAGCAGGGCAGCCATGAGTCCATGGGTGATGGTGATTTGCTGGCAGTCGAGCACCACGATGCCGATGTCCTCGATGGGAATGGTTGCAGTCCGCTCGGGTTCGTTGTCGTGCTTTTCGAGTCGCACTACCAGTTGCCTGTTTTTCATAGACAGGTAGGCTGGGTTGGAGAAGCAGAGGGTGCGCTTAATCATGGCTAACCAATTTTGGTGATGTTTCCTATGCGGTCAATCTGGATGGGGATACAGACTTCCTTAATCATTTCGCCTGTAATAGCTCGTTCCATCTTGTTTTGAGTGGAAAATTCTAATTTATTTACGATAGGAGCTGCAGAGTAGTGCTGTAAGCACATGAATTGTATTTGACCACATGAGACCATTTTGTATATTCGTCGGCCATTGATTTGGCTGATGCCATTCTTTTGTTCATCCTCAGTAGGCACATACACTAAATCGCCAGGAGAAAGTACGTATAGCACTTTAGCGGTAGGCGGTATTAGGTTTGTGTCTTCATTTTTCAGTCTTGCTGCAAGGTGGGTTTTCCAATCTTTCTCATGCGTTTTTTGCAATTCTATAATGATATTAAGGGGGACGGAGGCATAACCTCGAGTTCCTTTTTCGTCGGTATAGATGACAAAGAATAGATTGGTTCCCTTGGCTGCTTCGACGTATTTTGTGGCTTTCTGTCCATTGGTACCAACACTAAACTTGTTGGCCTGTTCGTATACACGAACCTTTTTGATGGGTTGGTGTGGGTGGCCGTTGTTGAGTGACTGAATGTTTCGGTTCAGGCGTTCCAGTCCGTCAGCAGAGAAAGCTTCGTTAGCGTGGTTGCCTTCGGCTAGAAGATGTGCGTATAGGATTGAGCGGATTCCACTGTCGGTAATGGCATCGATGGCTTTCTGTGCAGCAGGTAAGGTGGTGGCTCCAGCCATGTATGATAATAGATCTTTGCGGGTGGCAAAGTACCTATCGTTAGTGTCTTTGGTATAGTAATACACCTCAATCTTGCCATCAGCAGCTTCGCTCCATACATCCTTGTATTTGTCGAGGTACTCAATGATTTGTTTTGTGGTGTAGTGTAGGGCTAGTTTCTCCTTTATCTTGGCTTTCAGTTCGCGATCGACGATGCTATTAGGGTTGGCAATGGCTTCTTTGATTTTGACCTTTTTCTTCAGTTGGAGGTTCACTTCGCCAAAGACGGTCTCTTTGTGGAGGGGTTTCCGTATTGCCCAACTGTCACCCTTTGTTTGTTGGATGGCAACATGCTTGCCGTTGGCAATAGTGGTGTAATAGTTGGTTGTCTTGTTGATGACTCGAAGGTTTTGTTTGAAGCTGACAACGATGCCTTGTAGTGTGTTATATACGTCCTCGGTGAACGTAGACCAGGGTTTGAAGAAGGTGGTGAATCGCTCGTGTTTATTGCCTTTGTTGTCTAGATAGTATTCGATTTGGCGTAGTTTGTGTTGGAGGTCGTATCGGGTTTTGCTCTGAGCTTCTATGTTGTTGAGCAGGTTGACGTGGTCGCGAGAGGTGCAGGCAATTACGATAGCATCCATGGCATGGTGACGATGGTCGATGCGTTTCTTGTTAAAGCCCTGACGGAGTTCGATAGGGACGGATGGTATGGTGTGTCCTTCGGCGGTGGTTGTGGTATAGTCGGATGTGCCCGTAATGGCGTTCAGTCGCTCAAATCTTGGCAGTATGATCCGGTTCCACACGTCGTTGATGCCCCAGTCGTGCTTCAGACGGTCGGTGATAGAACCGTTGCAGGCAATGACATTCTTTGAGGTGGTGGCATTCTCTCGATTGCCCTCTTCGTCCTCGGTACGAACGATGTTAGAAAGCAGATGCATCATCAGACGACTGATATAGCGGCTGTCTACCATTTGGCGTGAGGTGAAGTCTTCTGGGATGTCGTCAAGCATGAGATTTCTTAGTTTCTTAGTGTTGGTGGCAAAGAGTCGTTTGACTAGCTCTTCGTATTCAGGGACGGAGAGAATGCTAACGGTGTCGCCAAAACTGAGAGGTACTATTTGTCCAGCATGGTTGGATATGAATTCGTGTCCAAGTTCCCTGTCTTTTAGTTGGTTTACTTCGGCCTCGCAAATGACCTTGTTGGAGAAGGAGTCGTCGAACCAACGGCTTTGAGGAATGATATGCTCAATTTGGTAGGCGGGAGTGAATAGTTTTGCTAAAGGGATGGGTTTGCCTGTATAAGGTGAGATGTATTTTTGGTCGAGCCATAGTTTGTATCGGATGACCTCGGCGTGCGAAGGCTGATTCTTGGCAGAGGTGAATCTTTTCTGTATGTCTTGAATGTCTTCAGGAATATCGATACCACTATTAATCACGCCATCTTCATATATTTTCAGCAACTCTTGTTGTGAGGGAGACTGTGGGCGCACGTTCACAACATGGCAGTCGGGGTTCATAAGTTCAAGGAGTAGCAGTCGGATACGTTGGTTTGTCGCCTCTCCCTCGGTGATGGCCTTTGTCATCCGTTCACGTTCGGATTTGGTTTTCTTCAATTCCCTGCCTAGTTCGATGTGGATTTCGTCAATATGCCCAACTTGATGCCAGATGTCGCGCACAACACGGAGGGTCTCAGTTACCACTTGTTCCACGACGGGATTGTTCAACGAGTTATGGCGGAAGTGCTTGAGATAAGTATCAATGTCTTCAGGCTTGTTCCATTTTTGTGCATCAATGGCTTCAGAATGTCGATTGTAAACGAGATAGCATGCCTGCCATGTGGCAAGTCCTTGACATTGGTTGATGTGTTCTAAACCATTGAACTTTTCTCGGACAAAAGGGGTAAGAGTGTCGTCCTCTTCACCTGTGATAATGTGGTCGATACGTTTGAGGGTTAGGCCGTCGATGGCAGCGGGGTTCCAATAATGGCCTCTACGCATCAGTGGCAAAAGGCGGCTGATAGCCTTTGAGGAATAGGCACCATAGTCTTTTTCCTTGTAGATGGTAAGTCGTTTGAATGCTTGAACAAAAGCCGTACAGGTATCATCATTCCATCCTTGTTTGCGGGCGAAAGTTCTTAATGCTGATTCGTATTGCTGTTGGTCGTCAACAGAATATAGGATGTGCCATAGCTGTTCTTCTTTTTCGGGGGATAGAAAGCTTTCGGGAATTCCGGCTTTGCGGAGTCCACCCAGTAGTGTGGCATGGGTCTCCCCTGTGGGATAAGATTTGTCTGGCACATAGTTCCATCGGTAATGAGGTAGGTCGTTACGGTTAATTTTGAAATACTTTAGCAGGCTCTTCTGGTCAATGGATTTCGTGGAGAGAAGGTAGTCGTATAGGTTGGCGTAGGCATCTTCGTCAGGAAGTAGGGTGGATGTGATGTCACAATCTTCTTTGAACAACCTAAGGTTGGAGAGGAACTGCCATAGACGGAATTCTTGGTATAAGGGATGTGATTTTGCAATGCATTTGATAGGGATGTCATTTCTTTTCTCAAACGGGCAGTCGGCAATCAGTGAACGTTTGCTTTTTAGTGGGCGTTGATAGAAGAGAATATCGTTGGCGATTAAATAGGTGAAGTCGCGGTTTGCAATACTGTTGCGGTAGGCCTCGTTGTTGGGATATAGCTCTTCAATGCAAGAGAGATATAGCTCATGGTCATTTAGTTCGGGAATGTATTTCTTCTGTTCGTTCAGAATCTCGTGCAGTTCATTCAGATACAATTCGCGATCAACGGTTTGAACTAAATCTCCAATAATCTTTCTGTCGGGAGTGTGAAGTAGGCTCTGATAGATATAGGCTCCAATAGTGAGGTGGCTTTGATTTATGTCCTGCTCGGTTTTGATTTTGCGAAGCCCCCAGTCGTCGTCTTGAGGAGCACTCAGCTTTGGTTGGATGTCTTTTCTTTTTCCGTCTTTGTCTAGTTTAAAGGTGGCGATAAACCCACGTACTTTTCCCTCCCAATCAGGTTTGACAAGACAAGGACGTTTGTATACCCATCCGTTCTCAAGAGTGATATTGTACCAAGAACCACCCCCCTTGCGTGGCTCGCCAGTGTCTTCTACTTTTATTACTTTTAGCTCATGGTATGACTTTTCTTCATTTTTCTCCTCTGGATTATCCATGCCTTCGTTGGCCTTTCCGCGAAGTTGATAGTAGCCTCTCTTTTGGTTAAACTGCATGAGTACCCATGCTAATTCCTCCTTGCTAATGGGTTGGGTAAGGGCTTTTTGGCGCAGGTAGTAGATGGTCCAGTCGTACGGTACTTTAGTATAGATGCCTACTTTGTGGAAATCGGCAATCATTTCCTCAAAAGAAGTTCTGAAAAGGAACTCGTTTTTACCATCCTTTCCTTCTCGCCAAGGCAGTTTTGGCTCTTTGTCTTTCGGGGTTTTTCCGAATCGGGTTATTTGTGAGGCATAGTGTTTGGGTAGGAAGTTTAAGATAGTTAGCACGCGTAATAATCTTTCTCTTCGTAGAAGGAAGCGCTCGTGAAGACGGCGTGCACCTCTATATTGTGTTCTTTCGGTGGTGAAAGATACAGAATTGCCCTTTTCAAAGTCTCCCAATCGTCCTGCGTCCATGGGTATGATGCGTGTTCCTGCCGCATTTATCTGTTTGGTATCGTTGTCAATAACAGCCCAACCAATGCTGTTGGTGCCCAAATCTAGTCCAAGGATTTTAGCCATAAATATATTGTTTTAAATTGCAAATATACAATTTTATTTTTGAAACACAGATAATGAGTGGGGAATTTAACGTTTGGGAACATTGAAAAATAGCGAATTGAAAATAATTTTGTGCAGTTGAGAAAAAGAACGTATCTTTGCATCGAAAAATAAAACGAGATGGTCCAGATTAAGAACATACACGGCGAAGTAATCTACACTCTCCCCGAGGGCCAAGAGTTATATAATGCCGTTCTCATCGGCCTTGACCTCCGCGAGGCCGACTTCCGAGGTGCTGACCTCATGTTCGCTGACCTCGAATGGGCTGACCTCTCTGGTGCCGACTTAACTGATGCAGACCTCTCCAGCGCTAGCACTGAAGGACTCATTCTAGAAGGAGCAATCCTTGATAATACACGGTTGCCGATGAAGCATCACCACATTCACTGCTGTTAAAATTTTCCCCCTCAATTCTGTGTTATCAATAAAAGGTATGATTATTGTTTGGTTAATTACTGTTGTTTTGGCTGTCTGTTTTTTGGTTGTGGCTTTCGGCTCGGGATTGTTGCGTTTTTTCGCTACAGCTTTTGTCGTTGTTTCGACTCCAGTACGCGAAATTGCTCGGCTATACAAAAGCAATCATAAAAAGAAGGCATACACATTAGCGGCCACTATGGTCTTTGCCTTGATCATTGTACCTTTCATTATCTGGCTGCTCTCAATTATTGTTCCATGAGTTTGGTTGTGTCGTGAATTGCTTGAAAAAAGAAACACGATGATGACACTTAGGTATCTGTTATAATAAAATGCTAAAGTTTGACAAGCTTTTTTTGCTCTAGATCTATATGGCATACGGTTTTGGCGAGGCAGTGGCTCAATGTTTGCGGATACCTACAGCCTGAAAGACTAGAAGGCGAATAGCCTAGGGCATCGCCCTGGGTAATAGAGGACCTGCTATCAACGCCCTGAAAGGGCAAAAGAATCGTGCTTTTGCCCTTTCAGGGCGTTGGACGATATACCATATACCCAAGGCGTTGCCTTGGGCTACAGAGATTTTGGCCTTTCAGGCCGTTTTGACGAGTAATCTATCATAATGGTATCTGTACCCGAATTTACTTGTCAAACTTTAGTAAAATGTTTTACCTAAAGATGAAGATGAAAAAGTTCCCCGCATGCGGGGTATGGCGCAGGCGGGGTACTTGTCTGTGAGGTTCGTGACCTTCGCTAGGTTAGAGGCCGGTTTCTAGAATACTATGCGATGGGAGAACATGAGGTAGGCGACGCGGCGGTTGAGGCCTTTGAGCATGCCGTCGGCGTAGCTCTCGTTGAGGAGGTTGTGTAGGGGCATGGAGAAGGTGAGGAGGTTCTTTTGGTCACCGTCACGGTTGGTGAGGGAGAAGGAGAAGTCGATTCCCCAGCCGTCTTGTATCATCTCTTTGTGAGGGGTTCCCCATGCGTTCCAGGTGCCGGTGCAGGAAAGGGCTTGGTCGTAGAATACACCTGCCTCAATGGCTTTGCGGTTTTTGCCAATAACCAGTCCGATACGGGGTTGGAGGTAGTTGGCACGCAGGTTTTGGTCGGAGGGTATGAAGCAGAGTTCTTGGCTTTTGTAGTATACTCCAGCGTAGATGCCTACGGTTGAGGGCATGAATGAGGCATCGAGGCCGACGCCGAAATCACCCGGGCGTTTGAAGGGGTTGCTGAAGGCACGGTGGTAGGGGCCATAGATGTTGTAGGGGTCCCTAAAGCCTTCTTTGACGATGCCGATGGGGAATACGAGTTCGGCGTCGGGAATGATGGCGTCAGCCACTCGGTCGTCGCCAAGGGCCCAATGGACGATGGCACCTTGGGTGAGGTTGTAGAGGATGGTGGTCCAATAGTTGGTTGACCATGCGCGGGTGTTGATGGTGAATTGGCTTTTGCTCTCTTGTGCGGTGATGCTGGATGAAAGCAGAACTGCCATGACTACAATGGATAAGAGTTTTTTCATGGTGAGTGTTTTTTATTGTTTTGTGGTGCAAAGATAAGATTTTTTTTTCTATAGTTTGGGGAGGGTGTGTAAAAATGGTACACAATACATACTGCAACGTGACGCAAGTCGTGCATAATTCGACGCTTCCGAAAAACAAAGAAGCTGTTTAAACCCAAATCTGCCATAAACAGACATAAGGTGGGTTCTATTAATTCGTTTTCAATGTCGTGTCTCCTTGAGACATAGTTTTGTTACGTTCTGACTATCACCATATTGTGCAATATACGATGTTGCTCCCATTCGCTCGCGACACCGTACATTGCTTGTACGGTGCTATTGATGGTCACACCTCTCGAGGTGATTTATAGAAGGCAACCTCTAAAAATAGCCCGTCAGGGCTTTTCGTTCAATAGAAACGCGTTGATTAACAATATTTATTTCCCGTAGGATTAAGGAAGTCCAGTGGACTTACGTCCGTTTAAGCCTATTTTTGGAACCTACCAGAAGTCACCATAAAAACGAGAAATTGATTGAAAAGTCGGCCTAATGACCGATTTGGGTTAAAAATTAATTCAATGTTTTTTCTTAAAGAACCTGAACGGCATATTTTCCACCTTTCCTCAGTCACGATGGAGCTCCATTGCTCCATCGGAAAGGCGAAAAATCTGCTCGTCCATGACCATATTAAAATTCATCAATCAAATTTAAACGGCTTCAAAAAATGTGTGTGTGGAAAAAAAGTTGTATTTTTGCAAATTCAAAAAACATCATACTATGGTGACATTTATACTTGCTATCGTGCTGTTGATATTGGGATATGTTGTTTATTCCAAGGTAATTGAACGTGTCATCGAGGTCGACCCCACTCGCACTACGCCAGCCGTGGCGCACCCCGACGGGGTGGACTATGTGCCGATGAAACCGTGGAGGATATTCCTAATTCAGTTCCTGAACATCGCGGGCGTGGGCCCTATTTGTGGTGCTATCATGGGTGCTCAGTTTGGAACGGCGTCGTTCCTGTGGATTGTGCTAGGCAGCATATTTGCCGGAGCTGTTCACGACTTTGTGGCGGGCTTCATCAGCCTGCGGCAGGACGGTGCGTCGCTGCCTGAAATCCACGGCAAATACTTGGGCAACGGAATGAAGCAGGTGATGCGTGCATTCACCGTGCTGCTGATGATATTGGTGGGGGCGGTGTTTGTCAACACACCCGCCGTGCTGCTGAATAACCATTTCACCCCCGATTGGAACATCTTCTTATGGGTGGGTATCATCTTTGCCTATTACCTCATAGCCACCTTGCTGCCTATCGACAAGTTGATTGGCAAGATTTACCCCGTATTCGGCATTCTGCTGCTGGCTATGGCTGTGGCGATAGTGGTGGCATTTGTGGTGTATCGTCCCGATATCCCCGAGGTGTGGCAAGGGCTTGAAAACCGTCACCCCAACGCGGCACACAACCCGATATTCCCCATGATGTTCATCTCGATAGCATGTGGTGCTATCAGCGGGTTCCATGCCACGCAGAGCCCCCTTATGGCGCGCTGTATGGTCAACGAGCGTCAGGCTCGCCCCATCTTCTACGGTGCTATGATTACCGAAGGTGTGGTGGCGCTTATCTGGGCTGCTGCCGCCACGGTTTTCTACCACGACCCTGTACTGGCAGCTAAGACCATCAGCCCCGAAGGACAGCCCCTGGGCGGCAATGCCATGGTGGGAGTGATAGCCAATGAGTGGTTCGCCCCAGTGATTGCCACCATCTGCATACTGGGTGTCATCAGTGCGGCCGTCACCAGTGGCGATACCGCCCTGCGGTCTGCGCGCCTTATTGTCGCCGACTTCATGCATGTCGACCAAAAACCCTTACCCAAACGCCTCTTGGTGGCACTTCCCGTCTTTTTGCTGGCTGCAGCCCTGCTGGTGTTCTCGCTGCTCAACCCGGCGGGATTTGATGTGATATGGCGCTATTTTGCTTGGAGCAATCAGGTGCTTGCCATGGTGACGTTGTGGACGATAACCGTCTTCCTCTACACCAAGAAGAAACCCTATATCCTCACCCTGTTGCCTGCCATGTTTATGACTATGGTGACCGCCAGTTTCCTCTTTGTAGCGGAACGCGAAGGGCTGGGTTCTCTTCTCCCCCGTTGGCTGGGCTACACCCTGGGTGCCATTGTCATGGTTGCTATCACCACGGTCTTTTTCGTGGCGATGCACCGCCGAGATAAAAAAAATAATACTAGTATACAATAAAAGCATACCTATTGCGTTATCCTCAGTTAGAAAAATAATATCATCTAAAATAATGAAGACAAGAATCATTACCTTCGCGCTCACGCTTCTCGTTGTTGGAAGTGCCTTTGGCAATAAGCCCCGCAAATCTTCTCGTCAGGAAATGGGCATCAACGGCAATGCCGTCTATGTGATTGAGTATACCTACGACATCCACGGTGGTCGCAATGGTGGCCGTCAGTTGGTCTGTATCGACTCGATCACCTTCGACAAGCGTGGCAACTTTCAGGACAAATATCGTACCAAGGATGGCGAATATACTTGGTACTCTTACTATTTCGACGTGCATGGCTATGCTCTGGGATGGAATGAGTACAACCGTGCCAAGGAGCTGACCGGCCGCACCGCCTATCTCAACGACAAGAACGGAAACCGCATTGAACGTACGGTCTTCATGGGCGAGCACATGACCAAAAAGGAGACCTCGCGCTATGAGAACAACCGCTTGGTTGAAGAGCAAAGTTTTGCCCCCGACGGCACGATGACTGAGAAGCGCGTCTATCTCTACGATGCAGCCGGCAACAACACCGAGATGGAGTTCTACGACCGCGACGGTGAGCTGATGCAACGCTATCTATACAAGTACGACAGCCACGGTAACCGCATAGAGTGGCGCTTCTACGATGCCGACGACTTCTTAGTCGCCCTCACCACATACTACTACGACGATCACGACAACCTCATTGAACTCTCCTCCTTCAACTACGACGAGCACCTCAACTGGAAACACAGCTACGTATTCGAGTATGACGAGGACGACAACTGGGTGCGCCAGACCATCTATCGCAACAACGTGGCCTACCAGGTCATCGAGCGCGAGATAGCCTTCCCCGCTTATTAATTGGGTATAGGTTCCAAATTCAATTTTCAACTTTCAATTTTCAATTTTCAATTACTCATCATGCCAACAGTAAGAAACATGAAACGTACTAAAGTCATCGTCGCCTTCATCTTCAGCGCGGCTATCATTGGTGCTGTGTGGATTGGCGGCCACTATCTCAATAAGGCTAGAGGTCATGCTAAGACCGTCTCGGTGGTAGGCATGGCCGAACGCGATTTCGATTCGGACCTTATAGTGTGGGATATTAGCTATAATGTCTTGAATATGAATATTAAGGAGGGATATACTGAGCTTAAGGAGATGACTCAGACCGTAAAGAAATACCTCACGGAGCAAGGCATCTCTGAAAATCAGATGGATTTCCAGGCTGTCACCAACTATAAGGAGACTGACTATGTCTATAATCGGGAGACTCAGACCTCGACAAATGTGTTCCGGGGCTATCGTCTCACCCAGCGGGTGCGTATTGAGAGCAACGATGTGGAGAAAGTGGAGAAAGTGCAGCGCCAGATTGTTGAATTGC
>CAMYZD010000052.1 GCA_947303735.1 uncultured Bacteroidales bacterium
CATCGAGCCCACCGCCACACTACACCCAACATACACCCAACAGAGGAAATCGGAGAGGTCTGAGTGGTCGGAAACGTCGGAGAAATCGGAATACTCTGAGAAGTCCGAGAAGTCCGACTTTTCTGACTCCTCCGACCCCTCCGACTTTTCTGACCTCTCCGACCCCTCCGCCCCCCTCAACCAAACCTCCCCTCATCCAATCGAACCTTCCCGCCCTCATCTCCCAGAGCTACCTTCCTCCAACTACTCTTTATCACCTGATCCTGAGACTACCCCCAAAGCCAGCCGCCTGCACTTCACCGCCTCGATAGGAGCCTCCACCGCAGCCAACACCTCCTTGGGGGAGTATGATAACCTGCTCGGCATAGATGGCAACTCTCTCGCTACAAACTATCCCACCATTACTCCCACACAAAACCTTTCGGCTAATGTAGGCGTGGCATACACCGTTGCCTCCAATCACCGCAGCCATTTGGACGTAGGTGTCGCGCTCAGCGGCTACACCGGACACTATGACATCCATATCCACGAATTTGGCTATACCTATGCCGACGCCTTTGAGAGCAGCGGTCAATGGACTCAGTATGGGTCCGATGGTACGACTCCAATACCCAACAGCACCACTGAACATTATACCTACAATACCTTCAGTCTTTTCGCTGGAGTCCCGCTCACCCTCAACCTCCACCCTCGCGGAACCGACCGCTTGGGCTGGCAATTCAGCCTCACTCCCGCCCACAACCTTGTCACCACACACCAAATTGGCAGCCTCTCCGCCACCAAACTCAATCCTTGGAAACTCACAGTCGGCATAGGTGTTGCCTTACCCAACAGCTTCATACGCCATATCAGCTTTACCGCCAATCTCTTGCCCCTCTACACCTCGCAATCCCTACACGAATTCGGCATAGAATTAGGCATCTAAGAAAAGCTTATTCTACACCTCCAATTCTTAATTTTTTTATTCTTAGTTCTTAATTTTATTCCCATGTCCGTTTTTCTTTGTATTTTTGCAATTTGAATAAAAATACAAAAGATCGGTTATGAATATCCTACTCCTTGGTTCAGGTGGACGCGAACACGCTATGGCCTGCCAGTTGGCAGCCAGCCCTAAATGCACTAATCTCTATGTTGCCCCAGGCAACGCCGGAACTGCCGGCATGGCAAACCATTACGGACAAACCCTCGTGCAGAATGTAGCGATTGAGCCTACCGACTTTGCCGCGATACACTCATTTGTGATCAGACATGAAATAAGCATGGTAGTGGTGGGTCCCGAAGCCCCCTTGGTGGCAGGAATAAAGGACTACTTCGCCTCCAATCTCACCCTGCGCAAGGTGATGGTTATCGGCCCCTCTAAACAGTGTGCCCAACTAGAAGGCAGCAAGGACTATGCCAAGGCATTTATGCAACGCCATAACATCCCCACTGCCGCCTACCGCACCTTCACGACCGATACGCTGAAAGATGGCATTGCCTTCCTAGATACACTGAAACCCCCATACGTGCTGAAAGCCGACGGGCTGGCAGCCGGCAAAGGTGTGCTGATACTCCCTAGCCTAAAGGAAGCAAAACAAGAACTGACCTCCATGCTGCGCGATGCTAAGTTTGGTGAAGCCTCCTCGAAAGTAGTCATCGAAGAATACCTCGATGGAGTGGAACTGAGCGTCTTCGTACTCTGCGATGGCAAGCACTACAAGATACTGCCTACCGCCAAAGACTATAAGCGCATCGGCGAAGGCGATACCGGGCTGAACACAGGCGGAATGGGATCGGTCAGCCCCGTGTTTTTTGCCGACAAACAATTCATGCAGAAGGTTGAAGATCGTATAGTGAGCCCAACGGTCAAAGGACTTTACAAGGAAGAAACACCCTATAAAGGGTTTGTCTTTATCGGGCTGATGGCCGTTGCCGACCCTACTACTGGCGAACTGGAGCCCTACGTCATAGAATACAACGTGCGCATGGGTGACCCCGAGACCGAAAGTGTATTCCCCCGCATTAAAAGCGACATGGTAGGACTGCTAGAACACGTATGGCGTGGCAATCTGCAGCAGACCAGCCTTGAGATAGACCCACGCGCGGCCGCCTGCGTGATGGCTGTGGCCGAAGGCTACCCCGGACACTACGAGAAAGGCCAGCCCATCAACGGCATAGATGATGTAGATGGCAGCATAGTATACCATGCAGGCACACGCCTTGACGACCAAGGCCGATTGTTAACCAATGGTGGACGAGTGCTATGTGTGACCTCACTAGCCGACAGCATTCCCCAAGCCCTACTAAAATCCTATCAGGAGCTCTCAAAGATTTCATGGAACGGTATGTACTACCGCCGCGACATAGGACAGGACCTCCTGAAGATGATCGTAGGACACTAAGCCTCACTCTACCCTACAGCATCCTCCCACCTTCCTGTTTTCAGGAAGCAGAAGCCAATGCCTCAGAATCGCCCAGTATGCGATCAATACCCAAGGTCTAAAACATCTGACATAATAACCGAGCGACCTAAGCGTACTCGTAGAATCAACCATTCTTCAAAAATATAATCATTATCGCCATGGGAAAGACAAACAAGATGATTGCCTACTGCGGCCTCGACTGCGAGAAGTGCGATGCCTTTATTGCCACAAAGAACAACGACCAAGCACTACGCGAGAAAACGGCAAAGCTATGGGCTGAGTTAAACCATGCACCTATCCTGCCCGAACATATCAACTGCGAAGGCTGTCGGATGAATGGAATGAAGACCGTCTTCTGCGACCGTCTTTGTAGTATCCGCCAATGCGCTCTGAATAAAGGCGTGAACACCTGTGGCGACTGTGCAGAAATGGATAACTGCCAAACCCTTGCAGCAGTTGTCAGCCACAATCCCGACGCGCTGAAGAACCTGCTATCTGCAGAAAGATGATGACCTCAGAACATGTGACAAGCAGATAATGAGAAAAGGTTATGGGAACTTCTATTATTTAGATAATATGGAGTCAAATGGATTATGATCGTCAATAAGAGCATGAAAAATACAATTATCATCTACGGTAGCCAATATGGCTCAACCAAGCGCTACGCCGAACAGCTGGCAAAGTTAACCGGGTTGGAGGCGGTGGATTACAAGGAGGCAAAAGAGATTGATGTCTGAACATTGGGAGATATACGCTGACTGGAATCCGTGGCACGGGTGCACCAAGATAAGCCCTGGGTGCAAGTACTGCTATGTGTATCGGCAAGACGAGATGTATGGGAGCGAGATTTCCAGCAGCGAATGCCGCAAGACAGGCAATTTCAATCTCCCGATAAAGAAGAAGCGCGACAAGTCGTGGAAGATAGAAAGCGGTAAGTTGGTCTTCACCTGCTTCACCTCCGACTTCCTGTTGAAGGATGCCGACCCGTGGCGACCAGAATGCTGGCAAATGATGAAGCAAAGGAGCGACCTCTGGTTCTACTTCTTCACCAAACGTATCGACCGTTTCATGGAATGCGTACCCCCCGACTGGGGCGACGGCTACGACAATGTCATCGTGGGATGCACGGTAGAGAACCAAGCGATGGCCGATTATCGTCTGCCCATCTTTCTCTCCCTCCCCATCAAGCACAAGAGCATCATTGCGTCACCACTACTTACGACGATAGACCTCTCCTCCTACCTAAACGAGACGATAGAGGAGGTGTCGGTCGGTGGTGAGTCGGGCGTAGTGGCACGCCCTTGCAACTACGACTGGGTACTCGCCCTCCGCGAGCAATGCGTCGAACGAGACATTCCCTTCCGCTTCCACCAAACAGGCGCCCATTTCATCAAAGACGGGAGGATGTTCCGCATCCCTCGGCGCAGTCAACTCAGTCAGGCTCACAAGGCTAACATCGACTACAAAATAGGAAAATATCTTGTCCCCGAAAAAGTCAAGTTCGAGTGGAACGACAATGACTATCACGATTAATCAAAGCACCTAAAAAGAATGCAACAAAACAATAAGATATATGGCAAAAAGACGTGTAATAGGTATAGGCGAAACTGTGTTTGACATCCTTTTCAAGGAAGACCAACCTCAGAAAGGTGTGCCTGGTGGCTCGACATTCAACAGCATCATTTCGCTTGGACGGGCAGGAGTGCCATGCGCTATGGTGACCGAGGTAGGCGGCGACCACATAGGCGATATCATCTTTAACTATCTGCACAGTAACGGAGTATCGTCAGAATATGTCTGCCGTCACGAGCAAATTAAGTCTCATATATCACTGGCGTTCCTCGATGAGCACAACGATGCACAATATATCTTCTACAAGGACCATGCATCTGTTTCGTTGGACGGAAAAATGCCCGAAATAGGGAAGGACGACGTGGTGCTCTTTGGTTCTTTTTTCGCCATCAATCCTGTCATACGGCCTGTGGTGGGAGGTTTGGTACATGCTGCGCACGAAGCGGGTGCATGGATCTATTACGATGTCAACTTCCGCAAAACCCATTTGGCCGATTTGCCGAATGTGATGGCCAATATCGAGGAGAATATGGGCCTCTCCAACGTGGTGCGTGGATCGATGGAGGATTTCCATTATCTGTACAGCCTACAAAATGGCGATGACATATACCAGCGAGTAAGCCGCCATTGCGACACACTGATTCTTACAGATGGCGCACGTCCGATACGTGTCTATACACCCAAAGGCTGCCAACTCTATCCCGTACAAGAAATCGAGACAATCAGTACCGTCGGTGCCGGCGACAACTTCAATGCCGGCTATATCTATGCCATGATACAAGGGCTGGACAACCAAGCCTCCCGCATCGAAATGGCGCAACGCTGGAGCCAAGACGTCTGCCGCCAACTAGGCAACAACATCAGCACCGAACTTGTCGCCAGACTGCGAGCAAAAAATAAATGAACTGAGGATAGTGTAATATTAGAAATTATTCGTATCTTTGCATTCAGAATAAGTAATAATCAACTTTGATAAAAACAACATAAGTACAAAGGAATAAGTATAAAAATGAAAGCGAAACCATTTATCAAGTGGGTAGGCGGAAAAGGTCAACTCATCGACCAACTGGAAGCATTACTTCCAGATTTCCTGAAAAGTATATGATTGCCCTTGGTAAATACCCTTTGTAAATAGATAGATAAAATGACTCAAGCACAAGCTGTCATAGAAACTATTGAAAAATTAGGAGGAATAGCTACTCTTAACCAAATCAACCAACATATATTTGAGGTTGAGGATTGCGTATGGAAAACCAAAACTCCATTCGCGAGCATTCGTAGAATCGTTCAACTAACAAAAGGGATATACAAAATAAAGCCAGGATTATATGCACTAGAAACCCACCGTAAGTATCTTGAACAAAACGGAATAATCATTCAGACAGAGAAAAATCGGGACAGCATTGAGGTAAAAACGTTCAACCACTCTTACTATCAAGGTCTTCTTTTGGAGATTGGCCGCATGCGAAGGCTTAATACATTTGTACCCAACCAAGACAAAAACAAGAAGTTTCTTACCACACCACTAAAAGAAATACGCACACTTCAAACTATCCCACATTTTTCATACGACAAATTTGTTGACAGAAGTGCTACAATTGATGTTATTTGGTTCAACAGCAATTATATGCCGCACTCTTTCTATGAGATAGAACATACAACAGACATTCAAAATTCGCTATTGAAATTTATCGACCTACAAGATTTTCATTCACGGATGGTGATTGTGGCTGACGAGATGCGACATTCTGATTTCACAAACAAGATGAGTTATGCTGCTTTTGCCTCATTGCGTCAAAACAAACGGGTTGATTTCTTGAGTTACGAATCTCTTGACAAGCAATACGAACAAGAAGTACAAAAACAACAGATGGAATTTATTCTATAGACTTTTGAGTCCCAATTAACTAGTCGATAAAATACACAATAATAAACTAGACATAATAATGTAAGAGAAAACAAAATAACATAATAAAATAACAACGTTTGCTATTTGTTCTATTCGCATTGAAACCTAGGAAATTTCAAGAATGGTAAGGGTAAACAAAATCAGGAAACGACCGTAATATGCGGGCGTGATTTGTCTATTACCAGGCTTTCCTAGGGCCTCAATGCGAGCAAAGCACTGCCCGCATTTCTTATGGCCATAGGAAAGTGAATTAGGATTGGTAGCAGACATAAAACATCCGCTACCATGCAAATAGACGCCATTTGCCTAAAAGGTGGTATTATCCCATCTTTAAATTTGGAGTATTCCAGTTCCTCCAAGAAGTTATTTATCATTCAAGCAGTTAGGGGTTATTGTAATACGCTACCCCACTATACGGCTTCAAAAGTCACTTTTGCTCAACACTCAAATTGTATTCTCAACAGAGCTTTAAACATTCATTTCGGTAATGAAGCATCTGTTTATAATGAGGCTTGGGGTGATTGTTCAAGACAAAAAACCTTTGGTTTGTCTAATAAAAATGTATTGTATCAACATAATCGTTGAAGACATGCTGAAGGCGTACTATAAATCCCTTGAGCATGACTTTAATCTGCTTCATGGCGATATGTTTGAGCTGTTACCTCAGTTCAACTTCAAGTTTGATATGATATTTGCCGACCCTCCTTATTTTCTATCGAATGGAGGTATAAGTGTGCAGAGTGGAAAGGTGGTTTGCGTCGACAAAGGTGATTGGGACAAAGGTATGTCACCTGATGAGATAAATGAATTCAACTTGAAATGGCTTTCTCTTTGTCGAGAGAAGTTGAAGGAAAACGGCACCATCTGGATAAGTGGAACCTATCATAATATTTTTTCCGTTGCTAATGCGTTGACGGAACTGGATTACAAAATCCTAAACGTAATCACATGGGCAAAGACCAATCCCCCACCCAATATCTCATGTCGATACTTTACATATAGTACCGAGTTTATCATTTGGGCGCGAAAATCCAAGAAGGTCCCCCATTATTACAATTATGAGATGATGAAGTACATCAATGGTGGGAAACAAATGACTGATGTGTGGCGGTTGCCTGCTATTGCTCCATGGGAGAAATCATGCACGAAACATCCTACTCAAAAGCCATTGGGACTACTCTGCCGTATCATATTGGCATCAACTGAGCCAGGAGCATGGATTCTCGACCCTTTTGCTGGCAGTAGCACTACTGGTATTGCTGCAAACTTATTAGGTCGTAGATTTTTGGGGATTGAACGCGAAGAAAAGTATGCAGCCATCAGTAAAGCCCGTCGTGAGGAGATTGAAAACGCCAGTACTTTTGCAACTTTTCGCAAGAAGATACCCGATATTGTCAAAGCAGAGGACAAACAACAGGATTTTTCGATTTGTTGTGAATCAGATGTTATAGAACCTCTACCCTTCCTGGCATCTTCTGCTGAATAATGGTGACAAAGTCCTTATTAATATCCTTTTACCCATTTCATCTTATACTTTGGGACAACAGATAAAGTTTATTCTGTCAAATTGGATAAAAAGTTGTACTTTTGCAATGCAAAAAGGGGCGAGTTGTGCTGCCGTTTTTTTGCAGTGAATTTACATGGTCAATGAATGAAATAACCAACTAATCGATTATTGTTATGAAAGAAATGAACCTTCCTCTAATTGGTGCCTTGCTGATACTCTCACTGGTGGTGTGCCCCTTTCTTTACCTCCATGTGGGTCCCGCACTGGATTCCACACAGCTGTCCGTCTTGAAAACACTGGGGATTATAGCGGCGTGCAGTGCCTTGTTCTGTTTCGTCGTGGGCGAACTTTCAGGCAACAACAGCCAGGTCGACAAAATATGGAGTATTCTCCCCTTTGTCTACTGCTGGATTATAGCCGCACACGGTGGGATGCACCCCCGTCTGGTCGTAATGGCGATACTTGCCACCCTTTGGGGTGTACGCCTTACCTTCAACTTTGCCCGAAAAGGAGCCTATCGACTCAAGTTCTGGGAAGGCGAAGAAGACTACCGCTGGAGAATAGTCCGTTCCAACCCCTTGCTACAACGCCGTTGGGTTTGGATGCTTTTCGACCTTCTGTTCATTGCTGTGTATCAGAATATCTTGCTGCTCCTTATAGCCCTTCCAGCACTAGTAAGCATGAACTCCACTCGACCCTTTGGAATCGTAGACACCATTGCCGCTGTCCTTATGCTCGGATTCATCATATATGAAACTGTAGCTGACGAACAGCAGTGGGCTTTCCAAAGCAAGAAATGGGCAATGATTAACGGAGGGAAAAAATTGGATGAGCTTCCATCGCCCTACAACAAGGGTTTCAACACAGTCGGTCTGTGGAGCATGAGCCGACATCCCAACTATATGGCCGAACAGGCCATCTGGATTAGCCTCTACCTCTTCTCTATCGGAGCGGGAGCGGGCATTGCCAACTGGAGCATGATAGGGGCCCTGCTCTTGATAGTCCTATTTATCGCAAGCACCAACCTCGCCGAGGGTATCAGCATCGGCAAATATCCCGAATACGAGAAATATCGCTCACAAGTGAACAAATTCCTTCCAGGTAAGAAATACAACAGTTAATCAGACTAGTTATGAACAAAGCATTAATAATACTCCTCTCCGTCGCTACGCTTGGCATGATGACACAATGCACCCCGAAGCAAAACCAGACAAAAGACCAACCAATGGATATATCAAAAGAATCACATGCTGACTTCACTCCTTTTGACGTGCAAAAGGACTTTTCCGACAATGGCTTTACCTTCTTTACCAAGAACCTTATCCTCTGCGTGGGCGACTCATCCGAAAGCAACGCGATGACTATCGGTTGGGGCGGTATAGGCAACTACCTCGGCCATGAACGAGCTGCAGTGACGGTGTATGTGGCACCTGCACGCTACACCTATGAGTTTATGGAGAAGCACAAAAGGTTTACCATCATGGAGTTCGACGACCCAGCCATCTGGCAGTATATGGGCAAGTACAGCGGTCGCGACGGTGACAAGGCCGCAGCTCTCGGCCTGCATGTGGCGTACACCGAACATGGCACACCCTACTACGAGGAGGCCAAAATGGTGATAGAATGCGAGACTATGACCGCTTGGCATCAAACCGAGAAAGACTTCCGCAACAACACTCCCAAAGAGTGGTATGATGGTTTCGAGGCCGGTATCCACACCGTCTATATCGGCGAGGTAATAGGAGCCTGGAGGAGATAGACCCACCCATGGAGATACGCCAACTTATGACCTTTAGCTCCCGCCAGGTGCTGCGTCGCTGGTTGGAAGAGAACCATTCGTTTGAGCACGAGTGCTGGGTAGCCACCTATCGGGGCAAACAGACTCGGGACGGGGCGCTGCCATATCTCGATGTGGTAGAAGAGGCCCTCTGTTTCGGATGGATAGACTCCACCGTCAAGAAAATGCCCGACGGCAGGCTTGCGCAGCGTATCTCTCCGCGTCGCCCCAACAGCCATTGGACAGAACTCAATATTCTCCGCTGCCAAGAACTAGAACGTCGGGGACTGATGACAGAAGCTGGCATGTTGGCCATGCCCAAACAATCTATTTTAAATGGGTGAATTCTTAAATCTTGACTAACGAATTTACGTATTATTGATATGCTGACCATCCGACACCAACGCCACTGGTACGAACCGAAACTGCCGCACGCAGTTTTCCTTGACGGGCTTTATGCTGGGATGCTCAAAGACGACCTACTACAACTGGATGCTCCCATGGGAAACTACGCACTTAAGGTACAGTTCGGAGGCCGTGTGCCGATAGGCAAGAATGGCAAAAGCATCGATGTCTCGGTATCCTCGACCGAACATGTCGAGGTGGCCCGCAATGGCAACACCGAATGTGTGTTCCACGACCGAGAGCGACTGTGGAACATCCTCTTCGACCTCGACCTTATCGCCTGGGTAGTCTCGTGGTTTGTGGCCATGCCACCACTCTACAAGATAGTGTCCGACTTGTTCTTTGCCGTGTGGCTCGTTCGCCTAGTCTTGATAAGGAAGAGGTACTACAAGATAAAGATAACAACATCAAAATAGAATAATATTAATCAATATGAAAGCTCTATTTATCAATGGTTCGCCACGAAAAAACGGCAATACTGCCAAGTTGCTCAACAGTGCCTTAGAAGGTGCTCAGGCAGCAGGTGCTAATGTGGAACTCGTCAATCTCTACGACCGCAGCCTTAACTACAAAGGCTGTATGAGCTGTTTTGCCTGCAAAATCAAAGGCGGCAAGAAGGGCGTCTGTTCGTTCAAGGACGACTTGCTACCCATTTTGGAGAAGGCCATAGAAGCCGACGTGCTGGTTTGCGGTGCACCCAATTACTGCAGCTACCCCTCTGCCAACCTCCGAGCCTTTATGGAGCGGCTCATCTTCCCTGCCGTCAACTACTCCGACTACGCTCATCCTGTCATCCTCAAACCCAAGGCCAGCGCCACCATCTACACGATGAACTGCCCCAACGAAGAGGTGTACAAACGTATTGACTACGATGTCCTCCTGAATCGCAATGCCGAGGCAATGGGGATGTTTGGCCCGACGGAGATACTCTGCTCTTACGACACCTACCAGTTCAACGACTACGACCGCTACGATGCCGCCAGCTTCGACGAACCGCACAAAGCGCTGATACGTGATACCCAGTTCCCCAAAGATCTTCAGGCAGCCTACGACCTAGGCAAACGGCTGGTCGAGAAAGCCAAGGAGCTATAAAGAATGTTTGAATGTGGGAATGCTTCACGAAGTAACACTAACGGACAATAACACAATCAAACAATATATGAGTGACAACTTCAATATCCGTCCTGCCCAGCCGGGCGAAGCCGGCCTAGTGCTTGATTTTATCAAGCGGCTTGCCGAATATGAGAAATGCTCCGACGAGGTAGTAGCCGACGAAGCCACCCTGAACCACTCCCTCTTTGTCGAGCATTCGGCCGAAGTAGTTTTTGCCGAGGAAGAGGGCTGCGTAGTGGGCTTTGCCCTGTTCTTTCACAACTTCTCCACCTTCGTGGGCCGCAAAGGGCTCTACCTCGAGGACCTCTTTGTCCTCCCCGAAAAGCGGGGCAAGGGCTACGGCAAAGCTCTGTTGCAGTATCTGGCCCAGCTGGCCGTACAGCGTCATTGCGGCCGCATGGAATGGATTTGCCTCGACTGGAACAAACCCGCGCTGGCGGTGTACCGCTCCATCGGTGCCATCCCCATGGACGAATGGACCGTACAGTGCCTCGACGAAACGAATCTGAAGAAATTTGCACTATAAGTCTCTCCTCCACCTACACAAAAAGTACGGCCTGATATATGCCTATTACTACGCAGTATAGTATCCGTGAGATATTACCCAAGGAGGTGCCTCTGTTTGAGTGACCAGTGAACTGTGACCAGTGACACGATAGCGCTCTTATCACAGGTCACTGGTCACAGGTCACTAATGGAATGATCGTAGGGGCGGTATGGAGCCGCATAATGAAAGATTACGGCCACATTGGAGACGACACACCCTCCCTTGCTATCTCGCTATATCAGGAGTATCGCAACCGAGGGATAGGGACTGCTTTGCTCCAGCAGATGATACTATTGCTCCGAAAGGCAGGATATCAAAAGGTCTCTCTCTCGGTTCAGAAAGCCAATTATGCTGCAAAGATGTATCTCAAAGCAGGTTTTACCGTGATGAAAGAAAACCCTGATGAGTACATTATGGTTTTGGATTTGAGTACGTATGACAGTTAATGAAATATTAGTGAATAGTGATTAGTGATTGGTGATTAGACAAATGAATGTTGCAGCCAATTTTAATTTTTAATTTTTAATTTTTAATTTGATAAGTTTTCACTTTTCAATTTTCAATTTCACTAGAAACGTAGGCTGACGCGAGTCAGGCAGTTGAAGCCGGGCTGCTGGTACCAGCCGGCGTAGTGATAGTAGCCATCCCAGTAGTCATCACCGGCCCAGGCACCTATGCGGTAGTGATGGTCGAGCAGGTTGTTGAGCACCACCTGTGCCTCAATCTCCTGCGAGCCTTTGAGCTGCCAAGTGTAGCCCATCTTCAGCCCCAGAAGGAAGTAGGCATCCTGCTTATAGCAGTCGCGCGAGGTGTTGTCGAGATATTGGTCACCCACATATTTGCCCGTCAGCTGCAGCTTCAAGTTCTTCACCGGCTCAAAGGTGGCGATAGCGGCACCTATCACGCTGGGCGAATAAGAGAGGTCGGTATTGGCAGTATAGGTGGTCAGCACGGTGTCGCCCTCCACGAAGTCGGTATAGGTGTAGTCCATAATCTTGTTCATGCTGAGGGTAAGGTTGGCATCCATGCGGAACCAGTCGGTGAAGCGGTAGCCAGCCACCAGCTCCACACCCAGACGGTACGACTTGTCCACATTCTCCATCAGGCTGTAGCCGCTGCTGCTCAAATCGCCGCTGGGGGTCAGCTGGTCTTTATACAGCATGGCGTAGCCGTTGACCGAGAAGGCGAAGCGCTCCCTATTCATCTGGTAGCCCAACTCCACGTCCAGCATCGACTCCGCCTTCACCGTGTCGCCACGCACAAAGGCATCCTTGATGTCGCTGCGTGTCGGCTCGCGGTGCGAAACACCTGCCACCGCATACAGCCGCTGCCCCTTGCCCAACTGGTAGTTGGCACCCACCTTGGGGTTGAAGAAGGGGTAGGTCTCGTGAAAGTCCAGCGCATACAAGTCGTCCTCAACGCCCTTAATGCTGTAGTCCACATAGCGCAACTGCATGTCGGCATAGAGGTTCAGCCGCGGGGTGACATCCCAGTCGGCCTTGGCGTAGGTAGTGGCATCGGTCTTGATGCCCTTGTAGCGATACCACTCGTAGGGTTTCGAGTCGAAACCTGCCGAGTCCTTGCACCAAATCACATTGCCATAATGGTCGCCGTCGAAATAGAGCATCATCTCACCAAAGGTGAAATTCACACGACGGCCTGTATAGTTGGCCGACACGTTGGCCGTATAGGCACTATTCCACATCAGCTTCTGGGTGATAAAGTCCGACTTGCCGCTGCGGCCAATGCCATATTTCGAAAACTTCTTATCAGCCTTATACTGCTCGTAGTAGCCGTCACCGTGGGTGAAGTCCGCCACTGCCTTCAAGCTCCAGCGGTCGTTCATCAGCAGGCTGTAGTACAACTGGTAGCGGCGCTGGTTGTAGTTGTCGCTCTCGTTGCCGTAGTAATACACATTGCCCAGGGCATCGTAATATTCGCCCGCGCTGTTATAGGTGGGGTTCTCGTCCAGCACCGATGCGTCCTCGCCATTCCACGTGATGCCCGTATGCTGGGTGCCGATAATCGCCACCGCCTTCAGCAACGACCGCTTGCCATAGTAGCTGCCGCTGACGAAGAGCGACTGCTGGTCGGCAAAGCCGTTGCGCACATAGCCGTCGGTCGTCTGCCCGTTGTAGGCCACATCGAAAGCCAAGCCGCTCGGGTTAATACCCGTACCCGCGGCAAAGCCATATTGGCGCGTGTTCCACGAACCCAACGAGAGGTCGGCCTCGGCATAGGCACGGTCGCGGGCGTTGAGCGTCTGCAAGTTGATGGCACCGCCGAACGAGTTGCCGCCACCGTTGGAGGCACCCACACCGCGCTGCACCTGCAGGCTCTGCGCCATACCGCCTAGGTTAGGCACATTGTACCAGAATACCGCCTGGCTCTCAGGGTCGTTCAACGTGATACCGTTGATGTTCACATTGATACGGCTAGCATCCACACCGCGGATACGCATCGTCGTCTCGCCCATCTTGCCGTTCTCGCCGCTCACCACCACCGAGGGTTGCAGCTCGAGCATAAAGGGAATACTCACCTCAGTCTTGGCATCGTCAAGCTGCTCGCGTGTGAGGTTCGACGTAGTGAAGGGCGACCGTTCGCTGGCGCGCGAGTCCTTTATCAGCACCTCATCAAGCGTGCGTACGGTGTCCTGGGCCTGCGCACAGACCACTCCTAATTGAAAACTGAAAAGCGTTGCCACTGCAACGACACGGCTCAAAGGCCGCATGGCTGAAAAGCCACCATTGATAGAACTTTTTTTAAACATATTACATTTCCTCCGCCGGCATTATCCGGATCAGGTTCGAGGGTTTAATCTCAGCCACAATCACTTGCAGCACCCCTGGTCGATTTCCTTCCGATCGGAATCGAGTGCAAAGATACGAAAAAAATGAAAATTGAAAAATGAAAATTGAAAATTCTCTGGGTGCGCAGCCACTTTTCACTTTTCTAGATGGCATAGTTATTGATAATGCTCAAGTATTATGAACAACCAAAGAATGATATTTGATATTGACCGGCGAACTGTGACGGAGGGGGATGTGGTGGAGGTGAAGTGGCAGTGCGCCGAGGCCGAGAGTGTGCAGCTGACCATCGACAACGGCTACCGCAGCACCAATATCCCGCTGGAAACCAGCGGCAGCAAACGTTTCCGCCTCAACCGCTCAAAGGGTCGTACACACCTCACTATCACAGTAAGCATAGCCGGCAAGAGCTACAGCAAGCGCATCCATGTGCGGGTGAAGAAAATGCCCACCGTGCGTGCCGAGACCGTCGACCAACAAGGCCGTCGGCTAGGCTGGCTCAGACAGTGGTGGCATAAGGGGCTGACAAATTGGCATGATTTCCGCGCCCGTATACGACAGGGGGTCCAGGCATTGCCCGAGCGGAAGCAGCTAGCCGTAAAACTGCTTACCCTCATGGGCATTATACTTATATTGAGTGCCATCTGGCCACGGGTCTACGGTTTCGGCATGATGATATTGGTGGCTTATCTCGCCTATGTGATGCTCAAGCGGTAGCATCTCCCTTGCGATAGGTGTAAAGCAGGAGGGTGAGGACAGAGATGAGGGCTGTGATGAGCAACGCTATGGGAAGGTCGCAGTAGATGTCGGTGAGCATGGCGTGGGGCAGCGAAGATACCCAACTGGTGAGGCGGTCGACACCTATTAATTCATAATGTAAGAGAGATGTTGCCCACCCTCCGCCTACAAGCAGCATGAGCAGTACGCTGGCCAACAGCACTCCGGCAAAAGGCACTACGGTGAGGTTGGCAATGAGGAAATAGGTCGGGAACTGATGGAAATGGTATAGCACCAGAGGCAGGGTTGCCACCTGCGCCGAAGTGGAGAGGCAAAGCAGTTGCCAAGCCTTTTGTGGCAGCCAGAGATACCACTTGGAAGAGTGGGGCAACAACTGTTGTAGAGGACGATTCAAAAGTATAATTCCTGCCACCGCAGCGTATGAGAGTTGGAAACCCACATCGAACAGCAGCATCGGCTTTATCAACAAGAGAAGTAGCATGGAGGTGCAGAGATTGTTGAGGCTGTTGGGCTGACGCTGTAGCATACCCCCAACTATCAACAACGAAAACATCACCCCCGCCCTAAGTGTGGAGGGAGCCATGCCCGTGAGCAGAACAAAGAGCCATACGACACCTATCTGCACAATTCCCTTCACCACACGTTGCCAACGTTTCCTCCCCAGGAAGAAGAGTGATGCCCCGACCATCCACGCCACTATGCCCACATGCAGCCCCGACACACAGAGTAGGTGGGCAACGCCAGCGTCGCGAAACTGCTGACGTGTGGCATCGTCAACGTCATCGCGCCACCCCAAGAGCAGAGCCTCGGCAATGCCTTGTTGTCGTGGGGTAAGACCGCTAAGGCGTATACGATCTACCATGCTGAGCTGTATGTTTTTCGACCATCTAAGAAGTGAGAATGTGCTGTCATGGGAAAGCAGTTGCCAACAATCTGATGGGACGTAGCATTGCCAAAGTATGCCTTTGCGGCGCAGATAGCGACGGTAGTCGAAGTCGCTCTTCCAGTTGCGAGGAGGCTGCGGATGTGCTGCAATAGATAGGTGGTCGCCATAGCGCAGACAAGCCGACGCACTGTCTTGACGGATATACAGTAACACCTTGCCATGAGAGGGATGGCCATCGACGCATGTCACCTCGGCGACGCTCTTGTAGCACTTGGGAGTGGGACGCGGGGTGTCGCAAAGCCGCACGGTGAAGATGTCGACCGCCGAGGGAAATGGGTCGGCAGGAGCGTGCAGCGTGGGCAATAGGGCTCCTATTCCTATCCAGATAATCCATAGAAACACGGGGAAGAAAGCCCGAGGGAGCGCATGTCGCACGCTAGCCTCCACAACAAGTAGCAGCACACATCCACCCACCGCCACACAAAGCCATACCAAGGAAGGCACAGACAGATATTCAGCTAACAATATGCCTATCACCACAGCCAATGCCAGCCGTAGCATAGGCGTGCGCACCAGCAGGCGGCGGATGAGCTGAAGGAGCGTATGGGTGTCGTTGATTGCCATTTTGCAAAAATACAACTTTTTTTCGTACTTTTGCAAACTCAATTCAGAATTAATAATGGCACTGCACAACGACAC
>CAMYZD010000053.1 GCA_947303735.1 uncultured Bacteroidales bacterium
CCTACTTCGTACGCATCACTGGTGAGAACGTCAGCATGGTCCGCAAGCTGATAGTTCGGTGAACAGTGACCTGTGAACTGTGACCAGTGATACGAATGCGCACGTTTCACAGGTCACTGGTCACAGGTCACTAGTAATCGGAATACTCCGATTGCTCCGATCACTCCGATTACTCCGACCAGTGACACGATAGCGCTCGTATCACTGGTCACAGATCACTCAAAAGGACTAATCTCCGATAATCAACAAATACCCTCGCAACCACCTGGTTGCGAGGGTAACTATTTCCTAAAAAAGCAAAGGAATCTTACTCTCGATAATCATCCTCGTGGAAGCGACGGAGAGATACGGCAACATTGTCGGCTATTGTCTGCCGTCCTTTTTGGATGTAATGCTCAGTAGTCCAATCGCGGTCACGAAAAAGGCTGTCGGGAATCACATCGAAATTATTTACTACGAGGACCCCCATACGGCTGTATCGTTCTACAAGGAGCCTGGCATTCTGGCGCATTAGGTCAGTAAGGTCACTCCCTACCAATTGATCGGCCCACTCTACATCCTCTGCCAATAGGTTGAACACAAGATTCCATCCACGTTGACGGGCCAGAGAGACGATGCGGTCGAAGTCGTGGATGCGCGGATTGTCGAGAGTGTCGATAAGAAAGGCATAGTTGCGCACGAAGGTGCCAGGCATGGTACTCAAAGCGTCGTTACTCCCTTCGGTCGTGGCTCCCAAAGCGTTGAGGCTGTCGCCCCACTGTGGCACGCTGGGGTGTCCCGGCAACGGATGGACCTTCCAATAATCGGCCATCTGTTTGTAGCGTTCGTTAGTGCTCTTAATGTCGTAGGCCTTGAAGGAGAGGACTGCGCGATTGAGCAAGGCGGGACGCGGCTGCAGCATGACAAGACGTTTCTGTAAGACGGTTTCGAGGGTCGAGGCAATCCAATCAATGCCAAAAGAACGCAGATTGAGTGTGACCACTACTGTAGTGACTGGGCAATCGGGGCTAAGATTGCGTAGAAGTAGGTAGTAGACCTCACCATGCGAGGCGTCGTGGGTCATGTTGCGCACCTGAAGCGTGGGGTAATGGCGAGCTAACATCTCACTAATCCAAGCCGTATCGGTGTCGTTGAGGCCAAAGGTGTGGTTGGACGACTCGCCCAGATAGAGGATATCGGCACCCGTGGCGTTAACCGAGTCAATCATTTGTGCCAAGGGGGCACTAAAGACATGGCGGTCGTGTTGGTAGAAAAGACAGCGGTATATACCTTCAGACACCAAGCAGAGGATCACAAGGACAAGGATTATGAGCAGAGTACGTTTCATAGACTAGAATTGGAAATAGATGAATGGGAAAGTCTCGACACTGGCAAATGCCACGGTGCAGAAGGCTAAGAGGAAGCAGGCTGTCCAACGCACGACAGGCACCTGGCGGATGCACCAACGGTCGAAGCGTGTGTTGCGCAACAGTACGTCCATGATAATGAAGAGCAACAGGAACACAATGGTGTGCAGGTCGACAATGGGCATTGAACTCATTGCGATATTGTCTTTCATGGCGAGAAGAAGCAATTTGAGTTGGTAGAACGACGGGGCACGAAACACGGTCCAAAAAAGCGTGACGAGAAGGAAGACAAGAGGAAGCTTGAGAGAATTGAGAATTGAGAATTGAGAATTGAGAATTGGCTTCCGCACCTTATGGGATTTTAGTTTCTTGGGCAGCCCTTCGAGCAATAGCAATAGCCCATGCAGGCCACCCCATGCGACAAATGTCCAATTGGCACCATGCCACAATCCGCTGAGCAAAAAGACTACCATGATGTTGAACATCCAACGGCTGACACGCACACGACTGCCGCCAAGGGGGATATAGAGATAGTCGCGGAACCATGTGGAGAGCGAGATATGCCATCGGTGCCAAAACTCACCGATGCTGGTGCTGAGATAGGGTGCGCGGAAGTTATCCATAAGGTCGTAGCCCATCGCCTTGGCACAGCCGAGAGCTATGGTGCTATAGCCGAAGAAGTCGCAATATATCTGGAACGAGTAGAATAATAGTCCCAGTGCTATGGCGGAACTGCCATACTGCTGCGGGTCGGCCCAAATGGCATCGACATAGACTGCGAGATTGTCAGCCACCACCATCTTAGCAAAAAGTCCATAAAGGATGAGCATGATGCCCTGGGAAAGATTGTCGCGGTGGAAGGGTTGGTCGATATGCAACTGCCGTAAAAGATTCTGCGGACGTTCGATGGGGCCTGTCACCAATTGAGGGTAGAACATCACATAGAGGGAATAGAAGCCAAAATGGCGTTCGGGCTTTTGGTTGCCACGATAGACCTCTATCACATAGCTGAGGCTCTGGAAGGTGTGGAACGACAGACCTATGGGCAAGATGAGGTGTGTCTCGTGGAAGAGACCTTGGTATTTGAAGATAAAGAGGACGGTGAGGGTAGAGACGATGCTGGCCACCAACCAAGTTTTACATTTGCGCGGATTGCCACGACTGCGCTCAATCATCAGCGCAGCGAAATAGTCGATGATGATAGTGGTGAGGAGTATGAGTATATATATAGGCTTGAACCACATATAGAAGAAACAGCTGGCTGCCAAAAGCCAAGCCCAACGCCACTTGTAGGGCAGTAGGTAATATACCAGCGTGACTACTGGGAAGAAAAGTAAGAATGGGAATGTGTTGAAAAGCATTTCTCAATTGGTTTATCTGGTAGCTCTAGTATTACTAGTGTGGCTAGTAATACTAGTATCTCTAGTTTTTTTAGAGCGTTGGGTGGGGAAGTCTTCAGCGAGGGCGGGGAAGTATTGCTCAAGGTGGAGGTCGATGCGCTGGTCGACGGAGAGTCGGGAGGTGGTGTCGGCGGCGAGGCTGTCGCGCACGGACTGTATCTCATCAGGGTCGTAGCAGAGTTCGAGCAGGGCTCGGTTGATAAAGCCGTTGCCACAGTTGTAGAGCTGCACAGTGCAGTAGGAGAGCATCACATAGTCGGCACTGAGCAGTTCGCCCACCAGGTCGATATCAGCCACATTCTCGTGGTCGGGGTCGTAGTAGATGGTACTGAAGTAGTACCAATAGCGAAAGTTGGAAAATAGTTCCTGAATGGGGTAGTTGACTATGATGTTCCAGAAAAAAGAGTCGCCGATGACCACCAATGAGGGGTTGCCACCAGGGATTGAATCACCCAATGATACATCGACATACTGGTTGCGCTCACTGGGGATGGGGATAGCCTTGTTGAGCAGTCCTTCGAGGTCGCCATCGGGTTCGCGAGTATCGGCATAATAAGGGTTGCCTAGGGAGACTGGGCGGATGGCAGGGCCGAAGGTCTGCATATAGCGCATAATAGAGTCGAAAGCGTAGGTGCTGGCAATGTTGCTCCAGTGGGTGCCGGTCTGAGTGAAAAGGAGGTAGGGCGTGTGGCCACGGAGGCTGTCGAAGCAGTGGCAGATGTCCACACAGCGGAAGCCGTAGAAGCTATTCCAGCCGCTGTAGTGGTCGTAGGCGCTAAAAAGGCCTTGTTCCATACGTTCGTGGCGTGCTTGGGGGCTTGGTGCTGGCAGGTACTGTGGATAGATGCGCTCTTTGCCGGGCAGGAGGGCAAGGAATAGATGCACCCCTTGCTCCTCTAGGATGTATTGCAGTTTGGCAAGGCGACTCATACGCTGGAAAAAGACATCGCCCTTTTCGTTGTCGAGGATACGGAGGCTGTCGGGATAGAAATGGTTGAAACAACCTGTGTAGTATTCATCCACAAACCAAGGCTCGAAAAGGTAGTCATCCTTCCCCACCACGATAGAGTTGGGGTTATAGGAGAGACGGTAAGCAATCCAGAGGTACTCATTGTAGAGGCGGATAGCGGGTTCGCGGAAGCCATGATGGTCCTTGATATAGCGGTCCACCCTGCCCTGCCACTCACCTGACACGAAGTCGCTGAAGGCGAAACGGGGCTTTTCCTCACTGACGTACACCCCCTTGAGCGGTTCGAATTCGAAATGTTGTGTCGCCCCCTGTAGGATGATGAGCAGGAAGAGAGTCAGGGTGACAAGGCAGAGTATCTTAGGAATATGGCGCATGGGGTCAGAATCGGAAATAGATAAAGGGACTGAAGGCGGTAGCGGTCAACGAGGAAAGGCAGAAGATAAACAATAGGCAGGCAAGCAGCCACACCGCAATGTGCTGGATGTTGCCATAGTCGGTATAGAACACCCACCGTTCGAGCTTTTTGCCAAACGGAAAGAGGGTGAGAAAAGCAAAGGCGAGGGCCAGCAGCAGGGTGGCGTAGTATTGCGGATGCTCGGCAAGGGCAAAGCCACTTATGTCGAACGAGAAGAGCCGTGTGATAAAGAGCCAACAAGTAGGCAGGTCCTCGATACGGAATATCGCCCAACCCACTAGCAGCACGACGAATGTGGGGAGAATGCGCCACGATTTGCGCTGTTTGTCAATGCCTAGCAGACGTTCCACTACCAGAAAGCAGCCGTGGTAGGCACCCCATATCACAAAATTCCAACTAGCCCCGTGCCACAAGCCGCTGAGCAGGAAGACCAACCAGAGGTTAAGATAGGTGCGTCCCCTACCCTTGCGGTTACCACCCAGAGGGATGTAGAGGTAGTTGCGCATAAAGGCTCCCAGAGTGATGTGCCATCGCCGCCAGAACTCACTGATGCTGGCAGAGGTGTATGGGTTGTCGAAATTCTCGGGGAATTTGAATCCCATGATTCGACCCAGGCCGATAGCCATATCGCTGTAGCCCGAGAAGTCGAAATAGAGCTGCATAGTGTAAGCTATGATAGTAATCCACGCTGTGCCCATATCCATGGAGGCGATGTCGCCTCCGAGAGCCACATCCACCGTGCGACCTATCACGTCGGCAACCAACACCTTCTTGCCCAGTCCTATCACAAAGCGGTAAAAGCCCTGCAGACACTCTTCCCATCGAAGACGACGCTGGGCGGTAATCTGGTCGGCAATGTCGGTATAGCGCACTATGGGACCGGCGATAAGTTGGGGGAACATGATGATATAGACCACATAGTCGGTCAGCCGCTCCATCGGCTTGTTAATGCCGCGATAGACATCCACCACATACGTCACCGACTGGAACGAGAAAAAGCTGATGCCTATGGGCAGCAGCACCTTGGTCCACGTCATAGTGCCCAAGCCAAACGCCTCCAGCAAGGCATTGACATTCTCGACAAAGAAGTTGGCATACTTAAAATAGGCAAGCAACCCCAAACATATAGTGATAGCAAGAGCACACCAGAGCTTTTTAGTCGCTTGGCGCTCCGTTCGATACATCTGCCGCACTATATAGTAATTTGCCACAGTGGAGGCAAGCAATATCAGTATGAAATCGGGAGCACCCCACGCATAGAATACAATCGAGGCCACCAACAACACCATATTTCGCCACTTGGCAGGCACCAAAAAATAGACCAACAGGAACGCCGGTAGGAAATAGAGTAGGAATATGTGCGAACTAAATACCAAGCAACGAGCATTGAAAATTGTAATGATAACGCAGTCCTAGACAAAAAATTGCACCCCTTGCAAAATAATGCATTACTCTGTCCTTCTCACACAACAAAAAAGCCAAATTCGCGTTATCTTCGTAATAAGAATTCTACCATTCACTCACACTATATATCCATGAAGAACATCGTTTTATTCGGAGCTCCAGGGGCAGGCAAAGGCACCCAAGCATCCCTATTAGCTGAGAAATATGACCTTATCCATCTTTCCACAGGCGAAATGCTGCGCAAAGAAGTGGCGCAAGACACCCCGCTAGGCCGTCGCGTCAAGGACATCATGCTCCGAGGCGACCTAGTGGGCGACGACATCGTGGTGAACCTCATAGCCAAAGCCATCGACACCGGACGCGGCACCACTATGGACGAGTGGGACGAGATACGCCTGCGCCGCGCCTGCGGCTTGGCCGACAACGAGCCCCTGCCCGAGAAGCCCCAGCCTTCGATTATCTACGACGGATTCCCTCGTACAGTGCAGCAGTGCCAGATGCTGGAGTTTATCTTCCGTCAGAAAGAGCGCAAACTAGATGCAGTCATATCTATCGACGTGCCGCAAGAAGAGCTGGTGCGCCGCATCCACGAGCGTGCCCTCGTCAGCAACCGCAGCGACGATACCGAAGAGGTAATCCGCCACCGCCTAGAGGAGTACGAGGACAAAACCCGCCCCGTGCTCGACTACTACAAAGTGTCGGGCCGCCTAATCAGCATTGACGGCAGCGGCGAAATCTCCGAAACCAACGGCCGCCTCTGCAAAGTGATGGACGCTTTGCTGGAGAGGAATTGAGGTTAGTGACCAAGTTTTTGTGACAAAAAAATTAGTAACCTGTGACACGAACGTTTTCGTTAAGCCGAATGCAGACGAACTTGTTCGTCTGCTGAGGCGAGGAAACGTCACGAAGTAACGTTTTCGTTAAGCCTCAGCAGACGAACTTGTTCGTATGCTGAGGCGAGGAAACGTCACGAAGTAATGCTCTCGTTTCACAGGTCACTGGTCATTTCAAATATCAGGTCACAAGTCACCTACAGCAGTTCGGCGATAGCCTGGCTGACGGCGGCCATGTCGGCGGTGGGCTCGAAACGGGCTACCACGTTGCCTTGACGGTCAATGAGGAACTTAGTGAAGTTCCACTTGATGTCGGGGTTTTGGTCGTAGAGGCTGTCCTGCGCACGGAAGGCGGCATCGAGATAGGCGCCGCGGGGATCGTTGAGGTCGAAGCCACCAAAACCGGCCTTGCTCTTAAGCCATGTGTAAAGAGGTGCGGCATTCTCACCGTTGACATCTATCTTGTCCATCTGTGGGAAGGTGATGCCGTAGTTGCCAGTGCAGAAAGTGTGGATTTCCTCAAAGGAGCCCGGAGCCTGCTCGCCAAATTGGTTGCAGGGGAAGTCGAGGATTTCCAACCCACGACTGTGGTAACTGGTGTAGAGTGTTTGTAACTCCTCGTACTGAGGTGTGAAACCACACTGGGTGGCAGTGTTGACAACCAGCAACACCTGGCCGGCATAATCTGCCAGCGACACAGTGTCGCCTACGCCATTGACTACGCAAAATTGATAGATGTTGTCGACCACTGGCTCTGTAGCAGTGTCGGCAGTTTTCTGTTGGCATGCACCCAAAGTCAGCAAGGCGGCCAATGCGATTGAAAAAATACGAATGTGTTTCATTTTTGTTTATTATTTAATGTGGTTACGCTATTTGTGATTAGTGTTTATGTGATCGTTCTTGTCACAGGCCTCATTTTTTCAATTTGTTTTAAAGGCTCTGAATCATGTCGCCCAGATTGGTAGTAATTAGCTTGATACCAATAGCAAGGAGGATGACACCAAAGAACTTGCGCAGGATGGTGATGACAGTGCCGCCAAGAAGGCGTTCCAGCCTATCAATATAGCGAAGCACTAAATAGTCAATGACAATATTGAGCAACAAGGCTATCAGGATGTTTATATCAGCATATTCGGCACGGAGGGAGATGATGGTGGTAAGTGCACCAGGACCCGCAATGAGAGGGAAAGCAATAGGCACCACAGTAGAGCCTGCCCCACCCGCTTCAGTCTTGAATATTTCTACTCCCAATATCATCTCGAATGCCATGATGAACAGCACAATCGAACCAGCCACAGCAAAAGAATGGATATCCACGCCAAAGAGTCGCAACGCCGCGTCGCCCAAATAAAAGAACGCCACGAACAGTCCCAACGAGAGCAGGGCGGCATAGAGGGGATGGAACTTATTGCCACTATGCTTCAGCGACAAGAAGATGGGGATAGAGCCCGTGATGTCGATGATAGCAAAAAGTACCAGAAAGGCTCCGACTATTTCTTTTATGGCAAACATTTTTGAAAGTTGAAAATTGAAAGTTGAAAATTGAAAATTGAAAATTGAAAATTGAAAGTTGAAAGTTGAAAGTTGAAAGTTGAAAAAGGGCTTCGCCCACCTTTTTAGTTTTTAGTTTTTACTTTTTAGTTTAAAAATCATGCTTCTTACTTCAAAAATAGAGACCTATGGTGAAGGCGAAAGTCTGTTTAAGTGGTGCGGGCACCATGGAGCCGGGAGCAGGCGTGAACAGGTCGTTCAACTGGTAGTAGTTGGTGAAGGCGTAGGATAGGTTAGCCATGCGCAACTCAATGCTCCACACAATGCCATATTGATGCTGTGAGGGGTAATGCTGCAAAACTTGACCTTCCTCGTCAGTAAGAGAAGACCCAAAACGATAGCCATAAAAGCCACCTACTCCGATATTAAAACTGGCTAGCGAGTTGCCAAACAGGGCGCGCAACTGCATCGGCACCACCACTGAGTGCTGTCGGTAGGTATCGCCCGTAGCAAAAAGATAAGCATCGTTAGGATAGTATGCCCTTGCCAACTCATATAGGACATCGGCTTGTATGCCAAAGTGCTTACCGAAATTCCACTCGGTGCTGACTCCTCCCGTGAATCCTGTCCGCGACAGAGACTGTAACGTTGAGCCTGAGAGATAAGCTTGAGTGGAGTTGATGCCAATCACAGGGGAAATCTCAAAGAACTTGCGAGCATCGCGATGCTTGGCGGCCACCTTGCCTGTCGACACCATAGGCTGTTTGTCCGATGCCATGCTGATAGTGAGTGCAGTAAGCATGTCGGTCACTTGCGACAAGCCGGGGTAGTCAATCAGCTCTGGGTCGTCGCCAGGCTTGTGGTAGGGCGATTTCAACCCCGTGGTGACAGCCAACGTAGGCACACCCTTGCTTGCAAAAGGCTCTGTGTCGGTAGCTGTGAAGGGCGATGTCTCGAAACGCCTTGTCGAAACCGGTACTCCCGTCTGCGCGGCCACCTCCATTATCAAGTTGGCACAATCCTTCAGCGTACCCGTCCCAGTGAAACTAAGGTGCTTGCCCTGTTTGAGCCACCCCACCATGTCGATACTCATCATCATCTTCACCTTGCCTATCAGTCCCAGTCTCGCCATCTCCTTGGAGAGAGCCTTTGAGCCATATAGACCAATCTCCTCAGCATCAAAGGCACAAATAATGACGCTACGTTTCAGCTCACCACGACGAGCGAGTAATTGCCGTGCCATCTCGGTGACAGCCGCTGTGCCAGAGGCATTGTCATCAGCACCATTATACACCTCGCCGTTCCTCACGCCTAGGTGGTCGTAATGTCCGCCTACCACAATAAATTCGTTCTTCAGAGCAGGGTCGCTGCCTTCGATGATACCCACCAAGTTGCAATATACGGTCCTACCATGCTCAGCATAATAATCCACCGAATCGGGATTAATCGGCATAGCACCTCCTCGGAGTGATGCCGCCTGCATAATAAAATAGTGCCGATAGGTGCTACCAAAGGGTTGCAGCCCCATCTGGCGGTACTCGTTCTCGATATAAGCTGCAGCCTTGCGACTGTCGTCCGAACCCGCCTGTCGTCCCCGCAATGAGTCGGAGGCTAAATAATAAAGATGTTTTTCAAGACGTTGCTGCTGGTTTTGAGCCAACAAACTGCCTCCTGCCAGCAGAAGGGAGAGTGCTAAAACAACTATTTTGCGATGCATAGATTATTATTTTGTATTTCGTAACGTATAATAACACTTTTTATTGTGGCAGGCAATATTTTTATAATTATAACGTTCCCTTAGACATGAACAATACCCTCATGTACATCCACGGCTACGGCTCTACTGGTAATGCCACTAAGGCACAGCTACTACAAGACATGTTCCCTGACGCCCGACTCGTCGCCCCTACTTTCGACTATGACCACCTCCCCCCACAAGAGGTATACCGACAGCTGCAAGAGATAATAGCTAACGAAAAGCCCCGCCTCATCCTCGGCAGCAGCACGGGCGGCTACTATGCCCTTTGTTGCACCCTTTTCTACGACGGTATTGTATGGTGCGTGAACCCTGTGCGCAACATCGTTGCCACAATCGAGCGGCATTTGGCACACGAGGGCGACAACATAGCTCAGCAAATCGCCGCCTATAAAGAGTTTGACCGACAAGTATTCCAACAGCTGAAACCACGCGACCGCCAACTGAATTTCGCCCTCAGCACCGACGACGAACTGCTCGGCGACCACCGTCCCCTGTTAGACATGTTCCCCAATTATGGAAGTGTAGTTTGGAAAGATCATTGCGGCCACCGCTTCTTCCGATTCGAAGAGATGAAAGAGCCAATTACAAAATCTCTTTGATAGTTTGCGTCATACCGTTGAAAGTAATACTGTCCCCCACCTTCTTTCCTTTCAACGCCATGTAGATAGGTGTTTGTGCGCTGATGGCAAAAAACACCTCTTGCGGTACCTCTATAGGCGACTGATAAGGCACCAAGAACTTCCCGATACCTGCACTTAAGAAAAAGCGCTGCTTATCCGTTACCACAATGGCTCCATGCTCCACCACATCGAAAGGGGAGTGTCGTAACAGTTCCTGCAACACGCGGATGCTTGCATTAGCATTCGACAACTGCTTGGCATACATATCGCGCTGGCGCATCATCTTAGTGCGATAAGAGTCGTAGCGATCCACGTTGGCACCGTAGTCGTTGCTCTGCTGCTGGGCAGAGTCCATCTCCTGTTTGGCTGTCGCTGCCACATGCTGTTGCAGTGCCAGACAGGCTTGAATAATCTGAATGCGTCGTTGTGCTCGGTCCATGATTGACTAAAAAATCGGAGTTCTCAGAGCATTCCGAGAACCCCGAGAACTCCAAATGTATAAATTATATTCTGCCAGGATAGACCTTCAAGGCTTCCTCTAGGCACTTCATGGCCTTCTTGAGGTCCTCGATGCAGATGCAATAGGTGATACGAGCCTGATGGCGGCCACGCTCGGGATCGACATAGAAACCCGTGGCGGGAGCCAGCATCACCGTGGCGCCCTCGTACGAGAAGTCGGTGAGCAGCCACTGGCAGAACTTATCGCTATCATCGATAGGCAGGTCGATTACCGTATAGAAAGCACCCTTAGGCATGGGGCAGAAGCATCCAGGAATCTTATTGACACCCTCCACAATCACATTGCGGCGAGCCACATATTCGGCTTGCACCTTGTCGAAATACTCTTGAGGAGTGTCGACGGCAGCCTCGGCGAATATCTGACCAAAACTGGGAGGAGAGAGACGAGCCTGAGCCAGACGCATTGCTATGGCATACACTTCGCTGTTGCGGGTCACCATGCATCCCACGCGGGCACCGCAAGCGCTATAGCGTTTCGACACAGAGTCGAACAGGATTGTGTTGCGCTCCAGACCTTCGAGCTGCATGACGCTGAAATGCTTGTGACCGTCGTAACAGAACTCGCGATACACCTCGTCGGCAAACAGATAGAGGTCGTATTTTTTCACCAAGCCAGCCACCTTCAGCAGTTCCTCATGGGTATAAAGATATCCTGTGGGGTTGTTGGGGTTGCAAATCATGATGGCACGAGTACGCGGCGTAATAGCCTTCTCAAAATCCTCAATAGGAGGCAGGGCAAAGCCAGTCTTGATGTCGCTCGGGATGGTGACAATCTTCGCATCGCACAGCTTTGCAAAAGTGTTATAGTTGGTATAATAAGGCTCGGGAATGATAATCTCATCGCCAGGGTTGAGACAGACCGTGAAGGCCATCTGCAACGCCTCGCTACCACCAGTAGTGACAATAATCTGGTTGGGGGTCACATCAATACCATGACGATGGTAATAGTTGCACAGGGCACGGCGATAGCTGGGAATACCGGCAGAATGGCTGTACTCCAACACACCATGGCTCGCGGGGAGTTCGCGTGCCGTTTCGGCCAAAGCCTTCAATGCGCCTTTGGGCGTTTCGATGTCGGGCTGACCGATATTGAGGTGATAAACATGCACACCACGCTCCTTTGCTGCATCAGCAAAGGGAACAAGCTTGCGGATAGCCGACTGTGGCAGTTCGGTTCCTTTCTTTGAAATACTAGGCATAACTTAATGTAAATTTGAGAATTGAGTTTTATGTATAGAGATTCGAGGAATGAGAATTGAGAATTGCCCATTTATGTAGGACAATTCTCAATTCTTAATACTCAATTCTCAGTTTAATTGGGGTTCACTACGTTACCCTTAATCTTGACAACCACGCGAGGCTCGTTGACTGCATTCGACGTCACCGTAACAGTCTTGGTGAAACCACCGGGGTTATTGGTGTTATAGCGTACGCCAATTTCACCGGTCTTACCAGGCATCACGGGCTTCTGGGTCCATTTAGGAGTAGTGCATCCACAGCTGGCACGTACACTGGAGAGTATCAGCGGCTCGTCGCCAGTGTTAGTGAAGGTAAAGGCGCAGTTGCCGTCTCCACCCTTCTGGATAGTGCCGTAGTTGTGTTCTCTTTCGGCAAATGTAATTCTGGGACCGTGAGCACGCTCAGTGGCCTCTTCTTTGTTTTCTTGAGCATTCACTGCACCCATCGTCATCATGGCGACCATGCAGAACAAAAACAATTTCTTCATAGTATAAATGCTTTAAATATGTTTTTCTTTTAGTACCTATTAATATACTTTAATTGCATCTCGTAAGCCAAACTCTATTCACAAAAGCCCTCTCGTACAATCGCAGTGCCTTAATAACACTGAATTGTTCATTTTATTGTGCCACCAACATATTTTTTTTACAAATAAGATCCACCTCGCATCCGACACATAATTGGGCTCTACCCTTTCGACTTCCTCCATCGGCCTCTTTACACCTTATCCCCTGTTTCCTATTAACGCATTAAGAATCTCTATCAATCAATTGGGTGACAATGTTGAGGGCATCGGTTATTCCTTCCACCTTATCGCAAACTAAGGTCAGCCGCTCCGTGGTTTCTCTTAGGTGTACGGTCTGTGGGTGGCTTTGAGCGTAGCGTATCAGGCGCGCAAAATTGGGCGACTGATAGAAGGGGTTGTCCTGATTGGATGAGAAGTGGCAGACCATTTTGTGCTGCTTGAGCACCAGTTTTTCAATGCCGAATTCTTTAGCAATACGACGTAGCGTAATGGTTCGAATGAGTTCCTGTGTCTGTTTGGGAATGGGACCGAAACGGTCGATGAGTCGCTCACGGTAACGGTCTAGTTCCTCTTCGGTCGAGAGGTCGTTGAGTTCTTTGTAGAGAAGCAAACGCTCGCTCACACTGGTGACATAGTCGTCAGGCAGCAGCACCTCCAGGTCGGTCTCAATGACACAGTCTTTGGCATATACCTGCTTCTCTTCTACCTCTTGTTGGAACAGCTCACGGAAATCGGTCTCTTTCAATTCCTCTATAGCTTCATTCAGAATCTTATGATACATATCATAGCCTATCTCGCTGATAAATCCGCTCTGCTCTGCTCCGAGGATATTACCCGCCCCACGAATATCCAAGTCGCGCATGGCAATATCCAGTCCGCTTCCTATAGCCGAGAACTGCTCAATGGCTTTTAGCCTACGCTGGGCATCGTCAGTGAGCATACTATAGGAAGGAATTAATAGATAGCAAAACGCCTTCTTGTTGCTACGCCCCACACGTCCACGCATCTGATGAAGGTCACTAAGGCCGAAGTGTTGAGCATTATTGATAATCATCGTATTGGCATTGGGAATATCCAACCCATTCTCTACGATGGAGGTGGCTACCAAAACATCTATTTCGCCTTCCAGAAACTGCATCATGGTCTGTTCCACCTCTTTGCCGTCCATCTGTCCATGGGCAATACCCACACGTGCATCTGGCACTAGCCGGCTGACCAAACCTGCCATCTCAGGCAGATTCTCCACCCTGTTACTTACAAAAAATGTCTGCCCGCCTCGGCTCATCTCGTAACGGATGGCATCGCGGATGGTCTCCTCACTGAAGTTTGTGAGTTCCGTCTGTATAGGCTGGCGGTTAGGCGGAGGAGTGCGGATGACGCTGAGGTCGCGAGCACCCATAAGCGAAAACTGAAGCGTGCGGGGAATAGGTGTGGCCGTCAGTGTGAGGGTATCGACCCCTGTCTTCATCTGGCGTAGCTTCTCCTTGGCACTGACGCCAAACTTCTGTTCCTCATCTATGATAAGCAGCCCGAGGTCCTTGAAATGGAGGTTCTTGTTGGTGATTGCATGCGTACCAATCAAGATGTCAATTTTGCCACTTTCCACCTTCTGGTATATCTCGTTCTTCTCTTTGGTCGTACGGAAGCGGTTGAGATAGTCGACATTGACGGGAAGCCCTTGCAGGCGTTCGTGGAATGTATTATAGTGCTGAAAGGCCAATATGGTGTTCGGCACCAACACAGCCACCTGTTTCGAGTCACATACCGCCTTGAAGGCTGCTCTGATGGCCACTTCTGTCTTGCCGAAACCCACGTCGCCACAGATAAGGCGGTCCATCGGCACAGCATCTTCCATGTCATGTTTCACCTCCTGGGTAGCCTTGAGTTGGTCGGGTGTATCTTCATAGAAGAAAGAGGCTTCGAGCTGTTCTTGCAAGTAACTATCGGCACTGAATGCAAATCCCTTCGACGCCTTGCGTCGGGCATAGAGGGCGATGAGGTCCTTGGCTATATCCTTGACCTGTTTCTTTGTCTTCTGCTTCAACACCTGCCATGTGTTACTGCCCAACCGGTTGAGCGTGGGAGGCGTACCCTCCTTGCCCACATATCGGCTTATCTTGTGCAACCCATGGATGCTGATATAGAGTGTGTCGTTATTCTTATAGATAAGACGGATAACTTCCTGCGTGTTGCCTCCAGGCGTAGTGATCTTTTCCAGCCCGCTGAAGCGACCTACCCCATAGTCGATATGGGTAACAAAGTCGCCAGGCTTTAGCTCGAAGAGTTCTTTGAGTGTAAGTGCCTGGTGTGAATCACGGAGGTCACGGACCGTATATTTATGATAGCGCTCAAATATTTCGTGGTCCGTAAAACAGAGCAACTGCTGATCCTCATCAACAAAGCCGTGGCTCAACTGAAAGTCGAGAAATTCCACAGCCGAAGCCAGCGACTTACCTTCCAAGCCCTTTCCCGCAGCGATGGCTAACGAGTCGTATGTCGGCTGCACACTTGCCAACACCTTGGTAAGACGCCGTTGTTGCTGCTCGTTGGCAACGGTGACAAGTATACGGTAACCACGTTCCCAGTATCTGTTGAATGTGTCGATGAGCAGATCGAATTGTTTGCCTAGTGCAGGCTGGGGCTGAGAGTTTGCCTTCAATCGTACGGCCTTAGTAAAATAGGTGCTGTTGCCTTGTTCCAGTATGCGGCAGCGCAATAGCGAGCGCAGGAAATCGTTGGCAGACACATAGTGGTTGTCATCACGACCTGTATTAGCATAGAGGGTTTCTATCTGGTCGCAAGCAAACATCAGACCTTGCACCCAAACCATGTCGGTTGTGCCAAAATAGTGTGTCAAGGGGACATGGTCCTCAATTGTGACCACATCCTGTGCACGGCGTTGCATGTTGGGCAGGACGCTGATAGTGTCGTATTGGTGAATTGAAAGCTGAGTGACTGGGTCGAACGTGCGTAGCGAATCCACTATGTCGTCAAAGAACTCTATCCTATAGGGATTATCATTGGCATAGGAAAATACATCGATGATGCCACCTCTCACAGCATACTGTCCTGGCTCGACTACAAAATCAACCCGCTCAAAGTCGTATTCCTGCAACACATCCATCACAAAATCCATATCCACCTTTGTCCCCTTGGCTATGCGCAAAGTGTTGCGAGTGAGGGTACGGCTCGAAACCACCTTCTCCGACAATGCTTCAGGAAAAGTCACCACCATCAGGGGGCGACCCGAATTGAGTTGGTTCACCACCTCACTACGCTGCATGATGTTGGCATTATCGGTCTCAAAGAGGTCTCCCCCATCGTCGTGCACCTCGTGAGGCTGGTCGGGATTTGTTGTTGCGGGACGACGATAGGGCTTGCGATAGGAAGGAGGAAAGAGCAGCACACGTTTCTGTTCCAACTCTTTGTCTTCCTCGCCTAAAAGGGTCTCCAAATCGTTCAACAGATAGTAGGCCTCCTCTTTACCTGTGGCTATCAGCAGTTGACTCTTATCAGGGTAGCGTTCGGCCAGGGCTGCAGCCACCACGGCCGACAACGAACCAGTGAGTCCGTCAAGATGGATGCGTTCTTCACCGGCCTCCAGCTGGGCTCCTATCTGTTCTACTATTTTCGACTGGGTATATAATTCTGTGAGTAGCATTGAGATTATCGGATGTTCAAATTATCTACTGATGGGTTCTATTAATTCAAAAGTTGGGAGTAAAAGTGGGAGTAAAAATGGAAG
>CAMYZD010000054.1 GCA_947303735.1 uncultured Bacteroidales bacterium
ACTCCCCATTTTACTCCCCATTTTACCCCCCTTTTAACTTCCATTTTTACTCCCAATTTTACTCCCAACTTTTGAATTAATAGAACCCATCTAAACTTTAGAGGACTTCTATAAATCCCTCCCCCAAAAAAGGCATACTCTCAATAACCCACACCCAATGGGCCTCTACCGAATAGAAGTAACTCCATTTGGCCCAAATTGGTCCCATAAACCCTAATGACCAATTTGGGTTTACTAGAATAGTTGGGGTATTGACCAATTAGGGATTATTTGAGGTTATGCGAGTGTAAAAAAAAGTGCCCCCACTAAGTAGGGGCACCTATAAAATCAAATAAAAAATTATTTACAACGTTCTGCGAATTCCTTGGTTGAGACTTTCTCCACTTCGGGGTTGAGTTGTTCTTTGAAGAGTTGGAAGGTCTTCTCGACATAAACTTTGTCAACTATCTGTTGGACATTGCGACGGTCTTGAGCAATAGAGCGAGCGGCCTGTTCTATGCGTTCTTCGGCCTGTTGTTCGCTCTCGCCTTCCTGGAGACCTCCGTCATTCTGGCGGAGGATATTCTTGATTTCGTCTACTATTTCGTTCTGGGTAGGCTCGATGCTCTTGATTTTGTTGAGAGCGCCGTCAAGCATTTCCCATTTCAGCGAAGGCACATATTTGTCGGCCCACTCGTTTTCGATGGTCTCAGCGGTCACGTCCTTATCGTCACTGCGTGAGAGAATCCAACGTTTCAGGAAAGCCTCGGGCATGGTTATGTTGAGATTGTCAAGGAGTTGCTTACGCACCTGGTTGACATAGAGAATACGGCACTGCTCATCGTTAGCTTTTTCGATTTGGGCAGAGATGGCTTTACGGAATTTGTCAACGCTCTTGATGCCTTCACCAGGAAATACTCGTTCAAACAATTCTTCATTGAGTTCGGCAGGGGTAATGCGAGAAATGCCACTGATAGAGAGCTCTACATCGGCCTTGAATTTCTTGGCAGCAGCGGTGTCAAGGCGGAATACCTTCTCGATCTGTGAGGCGGTGAATGCCTTGCTGGGGTTGAACACAACCTTATCCTCAGCTTTCTTCCCAACGAAGAGGGCTGCCACTTCGGCATCCTTCATATCAGAGAGTTCGAAAGAACAGAAAACATTAAGTCCGCCTTCTTTCTCAGTACCTTCCTTTGTGAGTTCTACGGCCTTACCGTAGATGTTGTCACCTTCTGCCACAGTATCGGGAGTTTCAAACTTGCCGAAACGCTTCGTGATGTTGTCGATCTGAGTATCAACATCCTTGCTGGCAACTTTTATAGAGCACAGTTTGGTGTCAATCTTCGACCAGTCAATGTTGACTTCAGGAGCAAGAGCGGCATCGAAATAGAAGGTAAAATCTGTACCTTTAGCGAAGTCGATGGTGCCGGTCTTCTCATCGTTAGAGAGGGGTGAACCGAGAATTTCGAGTTTCTCGTCGTCGATATACTTATAAAGAGATTCACCAAGGAGGTCCTGAACGATTTCGGCAACGACGGAGGTCTTATACATGCGCTGAATCAGACCCATGGGGGCCATGCCCTTACGGAAGCCAGGTACACTAGCCTTATGTTGGTATTCTTTCAGTTGCTTGGAAACCTTGTCAGCATAGTCATTTTCTGCTATCTCGATCTTGATACAAAGGTCCAAATCTCCTAGATTTTCTCTCGTTATATTCATTTTATTTAGTGTAATTTATTGATATATTGTTAGTTTATTATTTACGATGAAAATGCAAAAATACAAATATTTTTTGATATAGTAATATTTTTTGATTGCTTGAGGCTTAGATTATTCCGTCAAAACTAGAAATTGCCATAGAAACCGACTCCAAGATGGTTGAGTTCGTAGTCAATGTAGAGAGGCGACGGGGTACCACTAGAGTCAGCGGGAACATTGACCCGGATATGTGTACGACGGGAGCCAAAGATGCCTACACCGCCCTCGATATTGGAATAGGTTGAGTACTCCTGACCGGATGCGGCAGTGTTTTGGTGTGAGGAGATATAGGCTTTCAGATCTTCGTTACAAACGAGGATGGTGATATCGACATTGTTGACAAAGAAAAGGCTATCTTTGTTGTCTTTGAGGTGGTTTTTGATGACCGAAAAGAAGCGTGAAGAGGTAATTGACTTGGAAGTGAGAGTCATGGAGCCATGCTCGTCGGCTAGCGGGGTGCCTGGGATGTCGATGCTGAGCGTGTCGCCATTTTTACGGTAGAAGAAAGTGACAACTGGTTGATAGAGCCTTCCCAAAGGTAGGGTGTTCCATTTGATAGCGCCACGACATCCCACCCTGAAGCCAAATTCGTTGGCACGGGCAGAATTGGGGCTGAGCAGTACGGTCTCTGTGGTATCGCGACCGCGAATAGTCTTCTCTAGGAATCCTACCGGTGTGGTTTGGGCCGACGCAAGTGTGTCGCCTGTGGTATTGCTGATTACTACTAACTGAAAGACACAATCCGTATCGGCTGCCAGCTGAGGCCCAGGGACACAATAATAGAGAGGTTGAACTCCCGAGGGGAAACGGCCTTCGGGTTTGCCGTTGCGCTCAGTGTATTGAAATTGCCATTGGCCGACCAGTCGATCGGTAGCCTGAATAGAAGAGCCGTTCACACGCTCACCTTTCCAAGCCAACAGGTGCACACTGATAGCATCGGGGGCATAGTAGTTGGAATCTGCTATTGAAGCATAGTTGTATAGGTTGTCTTCGCCCAAATAACAACGCTGCACCCGCGCCCACACGGTGTCCTCTTCGGGGTCGATGACACAATATACGTCTGGCACATCGCGCCAAGGGGCGTTGGGGCTGAAGTCGACTTTGCAGGAAGTGAGGGCAAATGGGGCAACAAAAGCCAACATTATGAATATGTGTTTCATAATTGAAAATTGAAAATTGAAAACTTATTAAATTGAAAACTTATCAAATTGAAAATTGAAAATTGAAAATTGAAATTGGCTGCCGCGTTCATTTGTCTAATCACTAATCACTAATCACTATTCACTAATCACCAATCACTATATCTCGTGTCACAGGTCACTGGTCACAGGTCACTATAAATCTCCTTGATTTCTACTTCGTCGACCATTATCCAAGGATTCAAACCTTTGGCTCGATGCCACTGGGGAATGCGACCAATAGGCTTTGCTACCACTCGGACAAATCTGACGTCTTCTTTTTCGGCAGGTATTGTGATAACTTGTAGCTGGGTAGTATTCATCGACTCTGATGATGGGTCGTAGGTGATTGTTGCGGGTATCGGGTCGGAATAGTTCTTTCCGTCAGCCGAAACCTGTATTTCTACTTGCACTGGGGCAAAAACCCACGCGTCGGGTACATGGGCAAAACGGAGAACCACATGACTCAGTCGGATGCTCTTGCCTAATTCCATATCGGCTTGGAAGGGATGTCCGGAGAACCCCAGCCAACCGTGAGAGAGGTCGTTCACATCACCTACCTCACCGTCGAACAATGCCTTGGAGGCGTTCTTATTGTAGGGGGTATTGGGCTTATGGGCAAAAGTGCAGGAGACAATGTAATCGAAAGTGAACTGCTGTGAGGCAACAAAAGAGGGGGCCTCCCCTTTCCGAAAGGCACGAGCCTTAACTACCACACTATTCTGTATGGAGAAGGGCTTGGTGTAAAGGGGCGACTTCGCTGTGGGGATAGTGCCGTCAAGCGTATATCGGAGTTCTACCTTGGGGGTGGCACAGCTGATAGTGACAAGCATCGGGGCATCAAATCGGTCGCGACTCTTGCTGATAGTTGGTATCTCAATCACATTGGTGCGTACCTTGGGGTAAGCTATGGAGCGGAACTGACTAGCCGAGGTTGTTTCTTTACAATCGAAAGGACGGAGGTGGAGGGTGAATTGATACTTACGCGATTTGACAACAGACGATTCGTCGAGGAATATTCGCCCTATTGCCCCTCCCACTCCAGCTATGCGGGAATCGATATTAAGGGTCCAATAGTCTTGTTCCTCGACGCCAGGCCAACCCATCTCTTCTCGTGCACCTAGCATCTGGCTATCTTGATAAGGATAGATGGAGAAGTTGCAAAGCGTGTCGAGAATATCTACGTAGAGACCCACCTCTGCATTGCGGAAAGCTGCCCAACGGGTTTCGGCATAATTGCCTGCGTGTTGGACTGTTTTATATTGATGGAACAAAGTATGGATGGGACGGGATTGGTGGGAGATAATGCCCGCATGGTGACGGTCAGGGTAGCTCTCGACATTTCTACCGTACCATTCAGCAGTATCGAGCTGGCGGGATATACCCATCTGCAAACCCACCTTGGCGACAGACTTGATCTGCTCTGAAAGAGTAATATCGTTATTTATCAACACATCGCCTGTGGGATAGACGATGATGGCCTGTCGTGCGTCAAATAGATCACCACGGCGAGGAGTGCTGTAACGGAACATCACGTCAATGCCAACAACTCCTTCGTCAAGCTGATGACAATTGGCAGCTACTAATTCGCAATCCATGTTGCCTAAGTCGTATTGCATCCACTGGCGTATGCCGTTGGGGTCGATACCGTCGTTCTGTGATGGAGGACGCATAAAGTTAAGCCTGACAGGCTGTGTGATAAGTTTATTACCCTTGTAGGAGAGGGAGGTTATGAGACCTAGGCTATCGTCAAAGAGCAGAGAAATGGTCTCATTATATATATGTACCCCATGAAGGGAATCTTTTTCTATATGAAGTGAGGTACCCTGGGAAGGTTGAAAGGTTAGGGCTGGCTCATGGGATGTGGGTAGGAGATATTGTTGGGTATAGAGTACGGTATTCTTGGGAACTACCTGGGTGACGCCTCGCTGTCGGAGAGTAAATACGATCGACAAATCTTCGCCTGCGGGGAGTGACAGTTTGGGAACTTTCAATTTGATGCTTTTTGATTCACCTGGTTTGAGCGAGAGTGCCACATCGCCGGCCACTACATTGGGGTTGGATGTGGTGCGAATGACATAGTCGAGCGTGTAGTCTGAGAGCGCCCGAAAGTCATTCCAATTGGATATTTCGAACTCGGCTGCATCATGACTGGTGGAGAGTAGTTTGATGTCGAATGGGCGATAAAGATGCTTGCATTCTGCAAGATAGGGCATAGACAGGAACGATTGCCAATCGCCCACATTGAGGAATCCCCCTTGGATATTGGCGTTATCGCACACTTTCTGCCAGAGGGGGCTAAGGCCTCCAAAGCTATTGCCTATGGCGTCGCCATAATCAAGCATCAATAGCGGTCTGGGCTGGCTTTTTGCCATAAATTGATTGAGTATGTCCAAGCTGCAGTCGGAGGGTGCTATGATGTCGGTGTTGTCGGCATATTGAGCTCCACTATACACCACTGGGCGGGTATGGTCAAGTCGCTTTAGCTCCTTGTATGCCACTTGCATACAGACCCCATTATCGGGGCTAGAACCTAACGACCATGCTATGACAGAGGGATGGTTCTTGAACACACCATAGAGAGCGCGGACTCGGTCGGCAAATAGGTCGCTATATTCGTTGTCGGTCGCCACAGCATGTCCCATTGAGGAAGTGGGGAACAAATTGGCATCACATATGACATAGAAACCCAGCTCGTCGCACAACTCAAGCAGGCGGGGAAAAGGATTGCCACCTGTCACATGGATGGCATTGATATTGTTGCACTTCATCTGCACCATCTGGGTGCGAAGTCTTTTTAAGGCATCGGGAGAAGCAAGGTTGTCTTTTAGGTGCAATGTTACACCTTTCAGATTGAGAGTCTTGCCATTGAGCGATAGCACACGCTGGCAGGCGAGGGAGCGAAATCCAAAACGGGTGCCAACTATATCCTGCAGCTCCATCTTGTCATCAAACAAACGGATGACTGCAGTATACAATCGGGGCGTTTCAGCATTCCAAGGAAGTATATTGGAGAGTGTAGAAGAGATAGTCTGCGTTGTTTCGGTACGCTTGTCGAAGAAACACCATTTCCCCAGTTTGTCTACCTGATGGCCTTTTGAATCCCACAATTCTACTTCTAGGTAGCATTTACCCTTAGCCTTAGCATTGTAGAGATCAGCCTCAATGCTATAGACTCCCGACTGCCCCGAAGGAGAATATTCGGCAGTGATAGTGTAGTCCTGAACATTTAGCAGAGGTTTGAAAAAGAGGGTACACTGAGGCTGAGCATTCACACCCCGCGGGTCAAGCAGACGACCATCGTCTTCACCCATATATCGCACGGCAAGCCTCATTGTCTTTCCAAAACGGATGAGGTCTGTAATATCGAACTCCGCGACCGACGCACAATCGTGACTGATACCTATCAACTTATCGCCCATCCAAAAACCATAGCCGGAAGGGGCATGCATCTGGAAGAAAATTCTATACGACTTCCAATCGCGAGGGAATTCGTAGTCGGAGACCATCACATACCGTCCGCTGTCCAACGATATAGTCCAATCATCAGCCAAAGACAGCAATGACGACGATTCGTCGTACTGCAACCGTTCAATGGCATTCTCGTCGTCATACGACACCACATTGGCGCGTGGCAACATACGAAAATTGCCCATTTCCTCGTGCTGCTGTGCCCATAATGTATGAAAACTCAGCAACACAAGGAAGGGCAAAGAAAACCTCTTCATATTTTAGAAGTTGAAGCCGATGCCAAACTTCACATTCTGCATCAGCACTCTTAAAGCATTCTGAATCTGGCCTTCTTCTATCAGTTCCACCTTGTCCATAAAGATACCCTGATAGCCGACATAGGCACTGATTCCATACTTACTCAACTTCCCGAAATTATTCGGGATGGCATAGCGGACACCCAGATTCAATCCCCAGGTGGCACCTCCCTTGAGGATGTGGGTCACCTTGTCGGTGCCACCGGTCATGCCCAATGGGAAAGAATAACCTGCATAAAGGGAAGTGAATGGGGTCAGCTGACTGCGAAGGTAGTGGCTGCGAACCTCGACGAAGACCGGCAGTTGAGAATAGCCGCCCGTCACATCCATCTTGTACTCCACGCCAAGACCAATACCCGACTCTTTACGAATCTGCCAACCATAAATGGCATAAAAGTCATGGAAAGTGGCCTTGTCTTCGTAAGTCAGTTTGTTGATATTCGTGGAGAAATCATAGCCGGCGACACCATAGGCTCGATGCCATTTAAACTCGACATGCTGCGCCTGCATTGTCACAACGGCTACGACCGCAACCAACAACAAAAAGATTTTTTTCATAATAAGCCTTATTGAATGTGAGGTAAAAAATTACTTCATTTCTTTGAGGTCGGGCGAGATGATGAGCGTAGCCTCGGTAGCAGCCTGCACCTGCTCCACCGTGAATTCGGGGTTGATCTCGGTAAGGACGATACCCTTAGGCGTAATCTCCATGACACCCATCTCGGTGATGATCATATTCACCTGACCCTTTGCGGTAAGAGGAAGTGTACATTTCTTCAAGATCTTGGGGTTGCCCTTTGCGGTATGCTCCATGGCAAGGATGACCTTCTTGGCACCCACCAGCAAATCCATAGCACCACCCATGCCGGGAGTCTTCTTGCCAGGAATCATCCAGTTGGCGAGGTCGCCCTCTTCATCCACCTGCATGGCACCGAGTACCGACACATTGACGTGGCCGCCTCTGATGATACCAAAAGAGGTTGCGCTGTCGAACGTGCTGGCCTCGTCAGTATAGGTGATATAGCCGCCGCCGGCGTTAATCAACCAGGGGTCTTCCTGTCCTTCAGCGGGAGTGGGACCCATGCCAATCATACCATTTTCGGACTGCAGGATGACATGCACCCCTTCGGGGAGGTAATTCGGAATAAGGGTAGGCAGTCCAATACCAAGATTGACAACATCGCCATCCTTCAGCTCCTTTGCGGCGCGACGGGCGATAAAGGGTTTGATTTGTTCTTTTTCCATAGTGAATATAGTTTGATTTTATATTTTTTAACTACTTAGCTATTACTTCATACCACGTTTCACCATCTCCTGAGCGATATACGAGGCCTCGTCGTCGGCATATGTATTCATGCCAAAGCCTGCATCATAGCCCAGTTCCTTGGCCAACTCGTGGCTGATTCGCGGACCTCCGCAGATAAGTATCACTTTATCGCGTAATCCCTCTGCCTCAAGCATTTCAACCAACTCCGTCAGGTTCTTGATGTGAATATCCTTCTGAGTAACGGTCTGCGAAACAATCAATGCATCGGCATGCAGTTCAATACCTTTGGCAATGAACTCCTCATTGGGCACTTGGCTTCCAAGGTTGTAGGCTTCAATCATGTCGTAGCGCTCCAAGCCATAGTGGCCTGCATAGCCCTTCATGTTCATAATGGCATCAATACCCACGGTGTGGGCATCCGTACCAGTGCTGGCTCCGACAACGACTATTTTACGTCCGATATGCTCACGAATATACTCATCGCACTCGTGCATGTCCATCGTGTTGCTCTCAACCTTAGGCACATGGATAGTTGTGTAGTCGACCGTATGGGTACAGCTGCCGTAGCAGTTGAAAAAAGTAAACCCCTTGGTAAGCTCTTTGCTATACACCACCAGAGGATTCTCAAATCCCATCTTTTTCATCAGTTGTTTTGCTGCCTCCACAGCCTCGTCGCCAGCAGGCACAGGCAGTGTAAAACTCAACTGGGTCTTTCCGTCGTTCATCGTGTCGCCATAAGGCTTTATTTTGGTAAGGTCTAGGGTTTTGTCGAAATCCTTAGCCTCCATTGAATATAATCCTTCGCTCATAATTCTGTTGTGTTATTGTGTTATCGAATTATCGTGATATTGCGTTAGCGTATATTGCACAAGCTTCTCATACATCAACGCATTCACACATTAACGCATTATTTTTTACCTTTCATTATTTCCACAAACGGGTTGAAATAATTGTCTGCCTTCAGCGTTACGCCGTCTAGGCCCTTACCGCCATTCTTCGGACGTTTCACATTGGCGAAAATACCCTTCTCCAGTGCGGTGAACAGGCCCTCGCTTTCCATAGCCTCCAGCAACTGGGTGGCATCGTCGAGCACCTTCTTGGCACGGTTGCGAATAATACCGTTCTCCTTAAATTCCACCTCATCGCCAATATCCTTCATATTATTAAAGATATACTTGGCATTTTCAATCGAAAGATAGCGATCACTCATAAAGGGCGTGTGGATAGCCTCTGTTGGCATACCCAACAGCTGCAGGCCCTGATGAGTCCACTGGCCGATGATGTTGAACAGGGCATCCTGTATGTGGCCACGGAAGATATTACCCGTCATAAACTTAGTCGGGGGCATATACTTCAGCGGAGCCTTGGGGAAAATCTCACGCAACATCTGTGCCTGAGCCAACTCGTAGAGGAAACCGTTCTCCAACATAGGATCCATCTCGAAGGCATGGCCCAACCCCTGCTGCTCCTCAGGCAAGCCAGCCAGCAATGCCAGCTGCTCATTGATAAAGTCCGAAGCCAGCACCGTGTGAGCCTCCTCGTAGGCATCGGCAGTGGTGAGGTAGTTGTCTTCGCCAGTGTTGATGATAACACCGGCAAAGCCGTTGATGATACGGCTGAAATACTGGTCAATCAGCGTACGCTGCATATTGATATCGCGGAACAGAATGCCGTAAAGGGCATCGTTCAGCATCACATCCAGGCCCTCCAATGCGCCCATGGCCGCAATCTCGGGCATACACAGACCCGAGCAGTAGTTACAGAGGCGGATATAACGGCCTACCTCCTCGCCTACCTCGTCCAAAGCCTTACGCATGATGCGGAAATTCTCCTGAGTGGCAAATGTGCCGCCGAAGCCCTCGGTCGTAGCACCATAAGGCACATAGTCAAGCAGGCTCTGGCCCGTAGTGCGAATCACGGCAATGATGTCAGCACCCTGACGGGCGCCAGCTTGTGCCTGCACCACATCCTCGTAGATATTACCCGTGGCAACAATAATGTACAAATAAGGCTTGCTGCCCTCGCCAATCGTGGCGATATACTCTTCCCTGCGCTGACGACGGGCACGGATGCGAGCCACATTGGCATCGATATAAGGCTGCAAAGCTGCCTTAATCTCATCTGCATCGTGCATCGGCATCTGGGTGATGTCCATCTTGCCCTGGCTGACTGCCTCGGCAATCTCCTGGGGTGTCTTGCCCGTTTCAAGCACAGCATTGCCCATAAAGAAACAAATGCCCTGTCCCAGCAGCCCCTTACTCTTCAACTCGTCAACCACCACATTGGGCAGTGGAACCTCGTTAGCATCAATGCCGTCAATACCCAACAGCCGGCATATAGTTCGCTCGACTGCAACAGTCGTATAATTGCCCACAAAGTCCTGCACCTGGTCGGCAATTTTCTTTGCCACACCGCGCGCGTGCTCAACTTTTTTAAAATCGAGGCCTAGTTTACTCTCTTGCATGTTATATACTTATATTATTAAATTATTATCTCTCAATCAATAGCACGACTTCCACCACAACATTGGCGAATGGTTGTCACACATTTTCAAGACTGCAAAGATAACGATTTTTTTGCAATCTGTAATGTTTTTCAAGAAAAAAGTTGCATTTTTATTACAATGTTCTCACCACATTAAACCCAAATCGGTCAGTAGAGTTTATACAGCAGCTCAACGACTACCCTTTCATTTTATCAGCAAAAAAGTTATTGCTCCAATAAAAAAAAGGATGAAGCGAAATCACTTATTTGATGTGGCGCGAGCAGTGTCGCGTTTTGTGGTATCGGACTTGGTAGCGGTAGTGTCGGCAGCGGGTTCTTTCTTCTTGCGGTGCTTGGGCAAAAGGATGTCGTAGAGGCTGTGCTTTTTGTGGAATTTACTGAGGTCTACATCACCCTTGATTCCACTGATTCGTCCCGTCATGGAATGTTGCCACAGGGTGTAGCGGGTGGTAGGTGTGCCCTTGTAGTTGGCTATAAAGATGTGGTACGCCAGATATTTTTTGCCCGAGAAGTGCTCATGGTACACCTTCTCACTAGTGTATATCATGGGCTTGACCCCATATTCTTTCTCCATGAGTTGAAGGAGTTTGTTGACTCGCGCCATATCGAGGCGTCCGCTATGATGGCCTTCGATATCGAGGACAGGGATGAGGTCTTGTTTCTTTTTGACAACTACTGACTTGAAATTAGCAAATTGGGTGTAGGCAGAGGTCTTGCTGCTGTATACATGATAGCTACCTACGAGTATGCCCGCCTTTCGGGCAGAGTCGATATTGGACTTGTAGTTGGGATCCTTGATGGAGGTGCCTTCGGTAGCACGGATATAGACGAATTTGACTTTTTTGCTTTTGGCTACCTTCTTCCAGTCGATAGTGCCTTGGTATTTTGACACATCGATGCCTTGTGCCTGCAATGCTGTGAAACAGCACATTGCAAGCACAAGAAGGGTGCATCGAAATAGGGGTCTACATAGATATTTCATCGCCTGAGGCGTTGTAGAACTTATACTCTAAAAGTCCTGTGGACTCGGAGTGTTTGATGTTGAGACGAAGCTTATATTTGCGCATCCACTGTCGACGAATGCTGTTGAGACCTTTGGTAAGATAGGCGTAGACGTAGGGATGGGTGATGATGGTCAACTTCTTCTCGTTCTGAGAAGAGATGAGGTAGCGGAGGTTGGATTCGATGTCGTCGACCACAACAAGGCTCGACTTGATATGACCAGTGCCATCGCAGAAAGGGCATTTCTCCTGAACGTCGACTTCGATGGCCGGGCGGACACGCTGTCGGGTGATCTGCATCAGACCAAACTTACTGAGAGGCAAGATGGTGTGGCGTGCCTTGTCGCGCGACATCTCAGAGCACATAAACTCGTAGAGCTGCTTACGATTTTCGGCCTTGGCCATGTCGACGAAGTCGATGATGACAATGCCACCCATATCGCGGAGGCGAAGCTGACGGGCTATTTCCTTGGCCGACTCGATGTTGACCTGCAAGGCGGTGTCTTCTTGACCTTGACCGGCTTTAATATGGTTACCGCTATTGACATCGATGACGTGCATGGCTTCAGTATGTTCGACATAGAGGTAGACTCCAGAACGGATAGTAACTATACGGCCAAAGGCTCGACGAATGTCGCGGGCAACACCAAACTGCTCGAAGATGGGGGTCTCCATCTTATAGTGGTGGACGATATCGGTCTTATCGGGAGCGATGGTATGGATATACTGCCGCACCTCGTTGTAGACGTTCTCGTTGTCAATATATATATTGTTGAAGTCGTCGGTGAGGACATCACGTAAAAGGGCGGATGTAGCACTGAGTTCAGACACCAGCTTCTGGGGACCCGTGATATGCTTGAGCCGCTCGGTAAGGCTTTCCCACTGCGACATAAGCTGGCGAAGGTCTGCATCGAGTTCGGCAACCCCTTTGCCTTCAGCAATGGTGCGAACAATGACACCAAAATTGTCCGGCTTGATGCTTTGAAGGAGGCGACGAAGGCGATTGCGCTCCTCACTCCCCTTGATTTTCTGTGAAATAGAGATACGGTTGACAAATGGTGTCAACACCAAGTAACGACCAGCAAAAGAGATGTCGCCAGTGAGTTTGGGACCTTTAGTAGAGATGGGTTCTTTGGCAACTTGTGCCAGTACCAGCTGCCCCAATTTCAATATGTTGGAAAGATTTCCGTTCTTTTCGAGGATAGGTTCGACTTTGAAGTTCTTCAACGACGCCATAGAGTTGTCTCCATTCATGGCCAACCGCATGTATTTCATGACGGAATTATAGTTGGTGCCAAGGTCTAGGTAGTGCACAAAGCCGTCTTTGTCTTCCCCGACATCAATGAAGGCAGCATTGAGGCCCTGCATAATTTTGCGAACCTTGCCAACATAAATGTCACCGACCTGAACCTTGTTGCCAGCCTTGTCTTTGTGGAGCTCAACAAGCTGTTTGTCCTCCAGCAACGCCAGTTGGACTTCAGTCTCGGAAACGGATACGATTAATTCTTTGTTCATTCAATTAATATAAAAAACAAATTACACAAACTGGCGTATGGCCGCCGGTGTGTAATTTGTTTTAGCTGAAAAATGTTTTAGACTTAACGGAGAAGTACCTTACTTCTTCTTATGCCTATTCTTGCGCAGACGTTTTTTGCGCTTGTGAGTAGACATCTTGTGTCTTTTGTGTTTTTTACCGTTAGGCATAGGTTAACAGTTTTTTAAAGTTACTTATTTTACGCTCTTCTTAACGTCGTTGACGAAAGTCTTGGCAGGTTTGAAAGAAGGAATGTTGTGAGCGGGGATAATAATGGTGGTGTTCTTGGAGATGTTACGACCAGTCTTCTCAGCGCGCTTTTTGATGATGAAGCTACCGAAACCACGCAGGTAGACATTCTCACCCTCGGAGAGGGACTCCTTAACGACATTCATAAATTCTTCAACGGTGGCCTGAATGGCGACTTTCTCAATACCGGTTTTTTGTGCAATTTGAGCAACGATTTCTGCCTTAGTCATATTGTAATAATTTAAATGTTATTTATTCTTTTCTATTCCTCCGAGGAGGCGAAACAGGTTGCAAAAATACAAAAAAAATATGATTCGATAATTATTTTTTTTCTCTCTTTTGTCCTAAAAGACAATTTTTTATACTATAATCATTGATTATCAAAATGTTATCGGAATTAGATTTTTTATATTTTTGTCACAATTTGTTGACTTGTAACCACTCATATTGTTTTTTGAGAGTGGGTATTTTTGTCGTTTTTTGAAAAATAGAGGATGAATAATGCCACTGCGGCAAGGGTGCAAAGCAGGGTGGTGAGCCAAGGCATGAGCAAGGGTGTGTCGGGGCTGGTTGCTAGTACTCCTTGGTGGTAGAGATAATAGAGAATCACAATAAGGGCGTTGTTGCAGAAATGGGCGCATACATTGACCAGCATGGAGCCTGAGAGAAAGAATAGGTAGCCTAATATAAGTCCCAATACGAAGCGTGGTACCAAGCCATAGAGGTCACCATGGGCAAGCGAGAATAAAATGGCTGTGACTATGACTGCCACATGCATATTGCCAAACCAACGACGCAGTATCTGCTGCAAGGCTCCTCGGAAGAAGAGTTCCTCACATAAGGCTGGTATCAACGCTACAACAAGCAGTTGGAGCAGGAGATCGCCAAAAGTGGTTAGTGTGAGCATATTCTCTATCACCGCCTTCGAGGCATTGGTCAAACGACGCATTTCTGACTCCAAAGGGCCTAAATCCCAATGGTCGTTCCACCATGTAATCCAATCGTTAACAGGAACCAGCAAGAGGAACACCACCATGGCGACGAGCGCAAGAAACCATTTCCGCCCTTGGAAATTGAGCTGGAAAAATGATTTGATATTTCCCTGATAGAGCAGAGCGAAAAGGACTGCCGGCATTAGAAATATCAGTATTTGCGCCAACCCTTGGGTGGCCAATGCCTGACGAATCATGGCAGGGCTAGAAAAATCGGTGGGGAACAGAACTTGCAGTCCTGTGGCAAGAATAAAGCCAACCAGAAAAAGGAAAGCCAACCCAACCAACTGGGCGAAAGGCTTTGTGTCGCGAAAGAAAATGGAAAGATTCTTCACATCAGGAAGTTTTTGTGACCCCGGCGGGATTCAAACCCACGAGGGGAGCGGGTGGGTATTTGGGTTGGGGTCTGGTTGGTGATGGTGGTGGGTTTCAGCATGATGGGTTAGACGGGGGGTGTTATTTTAATGGGGGGATTGGCACGGTTTTGGCACAGAAACTATTTATCTATATTATTGTTTTTATGATTCGTAGGCAAACCAAACATATCTCTCAAATCATCGTATTCTGGCATTTCTTTAATTTTTTCATATTTACCTAAATCAAAAATCAAACCTATTATTTTTTTTATATAAGCACCGGGAATGATAAACTGTTCACGTTTTTTTATACCGTTGTGGACTATTTTTAATTCTTTACATGCTTTATCAAAATCCTTCTTTTGAGCAAGCCATAACACAAACTCAAACCCACGTACTACTACAACTATGATTGTTTCATCCTGTTTGGCCTGAACAAGATTAAAAGATGTCTCTATGAAAAATGATTCTACGTTTTTAATCCTTTCATAATACTCTTGTTCAAGTGTCGCATTATTTTCATTTATATTACTAACCTCTTTAGATACTTCGTTTATTCGTTTGGAATTTTGGGCAATATTGTTGCTTGTGTCATTTTTTAAAACGTCCATTTCAGACTTTATGGATTCGGTAATTTTTTTAAAGTCTACCACAGAATAGATGTTCCAACCAATTAGGACTGTTACGAGAATGGACAGGGCCCCTATAATTATGCCATTATAATCAAATGTTATTTCAGAACTTGGATTACAACGGCATACTACAATAATATTAAGGACTGACAACACAAGTGCGAATAACCAAATCCACTTGCTTATTATACGTTTGACTTTGTAGCAGAAATTCATTTTTGAAGAGCTATGATATCTGTGAGTTTTTTAATTGTTTCCTGTTGGCTGGTGATGAGGGCAATTAGTTCGGCGGGGGCTTCTATTGTCATGTTGCCGTTGCTGATATTTGTCTGTGGGGATTCGATGACATTGACGCTTTTTCCGTTATTTTTTCGCAACATTTCGCCTTTTTCGAGGAGGAGCCAGTCGGCGGAAAGTTCGGGGTACACCTTCAAAATTTCCGCAATCGTAGTACCAGAAAGCGAACTTTGCAGCCCTTTTCCGCTAAAAGTTGAGGGGTGAACTTGAATTTTTTCATAAAAATCACCCATAATTAAATGTTGATTTTTAGCGAATTGTAAAATTCTCATCTTAATTTCATCGGATTTTTCCATATTTTTTCTTGTTATATCGGAAATTATTAATATTTTTGCATCAAATTTGAATTTGATTTTAAGTGCAAATATAAAAATAAAATTTGAAAATCTAAAATTTGGAAGAATTATGAAAGACAGAAAGAAAAAAGAGAAAGCCCGGAAGATAGATCACCTGGGGCTTCACGAAGATGGCT
>CAMYZD010000055.1 GCA_947303735.1 uncultured Bacteroidales bacterium
CGGCAGTGCAATCCTGACGCACGCGGAAGGTGTAGTTGGTGGCAGGTTGCAGGCCGGTGAAGGTGTAGGTGTTGCCCGTGACATGGATGTCGGTGGCGGGCCAGTCGGTGGCTGCGCTCTCCTTCACGTTCACCTCGTAGTCTGTGCCATCGCCTGTCCAGGTGATAGTAGCTGACTCATAGGTGTGAGTGATGCCAGTGATGACGGGCTGACGACAGCCAGCACCCAAGCAAGAGACGAGCTGCATGACGGGACGCCAGGTTGCGACCGACTTGGTGCCGGAGTAGGACGAGGAGATGGTCGTCACGTCGGGATTGTAAGTGTCGGAATAGTAGTGGAGTGTCTTGTTGCCGGTGCAAGATTGGGTCTTGAAGACGTAGGCACTGCCGTTGTAGTCACCCGAGTTGTCGTCGACGATGACCATCAGGTTACCTGTACCGTCGTAGTGGTAGATGGTGTCGAGTGCAAAGAAGTTCCAACCTTGTGAGCAGTTGAGCGAACCGGTGTAGACACGGACCGCCGTGGCGGTGTCGAGTGCGACCACGTCGCTGCTACTGCTGAAGGTGGTTCTGTTGGTAGGCTGGAAGTAGATGGTGCAGTTGGTCTTGTCGGTCGAAGGCGTAGCATAGTCGTAGTAGTAGCCGATGAATTGAACATCTCTCGGGCCATCCAGTTCGGCGCTATCGATGATAACCTCGGAGAGGGTGTAGTTGTAGAAGTTGTTGACAGGTGCATAGTAAGAAGTGCTCGTAGAGCTGGCTGAGCCGACGGAGAAGATGTCGGAGTTGTCGCACATGGCTGTTGTCAGTCGTGTGGACATGGCAGGCCAATCACCAGTGTCGGTGGCAGAGCAGATGGGACGGACGTAGAAGTCGTAGGCAGTCAGTGTGTCGAGACCGCTGATGGTGGTAGGATGAGATGTGACTACCAAGCGGGTGCCTGCTGCAGAGCCAAAGGTGTAGCCTGCAGGGCCGTACTCAATCTGCCATGCCGAGGCAGTGGCCAGGTCGGACCAGTCAAGGTCGATAGTAGAGGTGGAAGCACCTGCGGCAACAATGTCGAAGACTGGCGGGCAGGTGGGGATGTAGTCGACGGTGACATCATCGAGGTAGTGATAGCTGTAGTAGGTAGTGGTGGAAGAGGTGTAGTAGTTGCGGAAGGCAATGATGCGGCTGTTGCCCGTGTAGCTGCCGAAGTAGACGGTGTGCTGCAGATGTGTGCTAGTAGGTGTAGTAATAGTCTGTACAGGCACGAAGGTGTTGCCTTCCATCACACCGACCTCAAGTCCATAATAGGTAGAGGTGGTGTAGTCCCAGAAGGTGAGCTGCACACTGTCGAGAGGAGCAGAGACAGGAGGTAACGAGAAATAACCAACACCGTAGAGGTACAAGACGTTGCTGCCGCTATGGGCATACGTGCTACTGCTGTACACCTTAGGCAGGTAGGAACCGGTAGTGTAGGAGCCAGTACCTGTCATGATATACTGCCAACAAGGCACATAGTTGCCCGTACCAGTAGGCAGGCCATCGAAGTTCTCGCTATATGGCAGTGAAACCATGGCACAAGGTGTGTGATAGCTGTTGTAAAGAGCCACAGAGGTGTCGCCGTAACCGCAGATGGCACGGACGGCAACCATGTAGTCGCTATTGGCAGTGAGGCCAGTGATGGTATAGTTGGGCGAAGTAGTTACGACGCTGAAAGTATCGTAGGTGACGAGCCATTCGGTCTCAGTGCCTCCGGGAGTCCACGACATGCTGATGCTGTCGGCAAAGAGTCCAACGGAAAGGTTGTTGACGAACGGACAAGTGTTTCGAACTAGAGAGACATTGTCGATAGCAGCAGGAGGTTGCGTACCCACACTACCATCGTTGTGCCAGAAGAACACAAGCTTGTAGGTACCGGTATCCGAGAGGGTGAACATGCCGACCTCATTGTTCCAATCATTGACAACATTCAGGCGGTCGCCATTATCAAGGACGATGGCTCCTGCAGGAATTGAAGAGCCGGAGCCGAAACCATTAGCTTGGTTGGGCGTGACGATAAATGTCTCAGGCATCAAGGCAACGCGGATGTAGTCGCAACACGACTCGCCATTGTTTCTCCAAGTGTAGCTGTAGACATACTCACCGGTATCGGAGATGTGTATGTTGCGTATGGCAAATACATTGCTCGTAGAGGAGGTGGAGTAGGTGTTGTTGACACCGTTGTTGGAGATGTAGAGAGACTGGTTTCCACCATAACTGGCATCAGAGCCGATGCACCAGGCATTGGTCTGCGTACCATTGAAGAGATCCCAGCCGTTGAGGCCTGACTGCTCGAAATCGCAGAAATAAGGTACCGAGGCGGGAGAAGCAGCCAAGGTGGTGACAGCGAGATAACGTTCGGCAATGGTCGAGCCACAGTCGGGATAGACATACACATGGTAAACCGTACCGGAGTCGAGGCCTGTCATAGCATAGAAGGTGTCGGCGACGGCGATAGGAGAAACCGTACCCGAACCAGGTATGAAGTTGACGGTATCGTACTCTACATACCAGCTGGTGTTGGTAGAGCTGGTGTCGCTCCATGTCAGCATGGCGCTGTTGATGGTGATGTTGGATGCCGTCAGGTCTTCGACACGTGGGCAGTTGGGCAGGGGCTCAAGCTTGATGTCGTCGACATAGGCGTACCAAGAGCCGGTGGTGCGCAGGGCGCGGATGGCCACATAGTTGCCTCCGCCGATATGGGCATTCAGGCCAACGGTGTATTCATCCCATTCTGTGCTGTTGCCAACATTGATAGTGCCTAGCGACTCGAAAGAGCCTGAATCGGTCACATTGTAGGGGTTGGAGAGGATGCCCACCTCGAATATGGGATTGTAGGAGGTGCTTGATGACTTGGCCCAGAAGGAGAGCTGCAGTGTGTTCATCGGATAGGTAAGCGTGTCGATAGCAGGCAGCACGACATACTGGTAGTCGCCATAAGTTCCACTGGTGGTGCTATTATACCAGTAGAGACCCTTTCCACCACCATAAGTGTGGTTGTAGGTTGAACTGGATGATACATAGGGATAACCATAGTACATGCTACCATTGTTGAGACGGTGCCAGCAGGGCAGGAAGATACTGAGGCTGGAAGAGCCTGTGCTTGCGCTCTCGAAGTCTTCGAAGAAGGGCAAGCTGTCGATGCCGATACATTCGGTGCGGAATGTGTAGCGGATAGTTTCGGCATAGCCGCCTTCGCTACATTCGGGAGTGATATAGAGGTCGTACTCAGTATCAGGAGTCAAACCGGTGATAGAGAAAGGCAGGGTGGATACGGTAGTAATCGTGCCGGCACTGGAGCCGCGTACGAAATCGGCAGGGCCGTATTCCACTTCCCAAGAGCTGGCAGCGCCATTCTCGGTCCAAGTGAAGTCGGCTGAGTTGGTGTTGATGCTGGTGATCTGTATATCGCTCACGCCTTCGCAGTCGGGGATACGGTAGATACCGATATCATCAACATAGGCATACCACGACGAAGTGGGACGCAGGGCGCGCAAGGCGATATGGCTACCGTTGCCGGCGAAGGTGTCGAAATCGGTGGTGTAGCAAGCCCAGGAAGTATTGCCTCCGATATTGATAGTGTCGAACGACTGGAAGGTGTTAATGTTGTTAGGATTGGTCATCACGCCCACATGGAACACAGGATTGTAGCTGGTAGAGCTGGTACGTGCCCAGAACTTGAAGCGCACCGTGTTCATGTCGATGAGAGTGGTGTCGATAGCAGGGAAGACAATGTATTGGTAGTCGCCATAGGTCCCCGTTGAAGTAGAGCCATACCAATAGAGACCACGAGAGCCCTCTGGGGTGTGGTTGTAGGTAGTGGAGTTGGAGACATAGGGGTAGCCAAAATAGGTGCTGCCATTGTTAATGCGTGTCCAGCAGGGCACAAACGAAGAGTTGGTGGATGATCCAGTGGCAACAGTCTCGAAATCCTCGAAGTAGGGCAGGGAATCAATCATGCCACATTCAGTGCGGAATGTGTAGGCAAACGACCAGTTGCCAGTGTCGGAGTCACAGAAGCCACGGACATACACATCGTAGGCCGAGCTGGCGTGCAGACCGGTGATTGATGTGCTGTTGGCGGCTGAGACATAGACAGTGGTGCCATTGCCGTGAGTGAAGCCGAGTGGGCCATATTCTACTTCGTAGTCGGATGCAGAGGTTGCAGCCCACGAAATGGTGGCGCTATTGCCAGTGATTGCGCTGGCAGTGATATTGCGCACACGCGGGCAGGGAGAGAGTCTGTCAACGCTCAGGTCGTCGAGGTAAGGATAGCTGGATACCCCATTGGGCGACATGATAGCGATGTAGCGTCCGTTGCCATTATAAGAGGTGAAATCGAACTCAAAGGGTTCCCATTCAGCATATGCCGAAGGAATAGCTTGAGCTACTTCGGTAAAGGTGGTGACATCGGTGGGGTCGGTCATGACACCGACAGTAAGGTTGTGAGCATAGGAGGTGTTGTTCTTGTAGAGCCAAAATGAGAGCATAGTGCTGTCGAGAGGAAGGTCGAATGGAGGAAGCACCATATAGGTCCAAGATGTGTTGGAGGAGTACATATACATGGACTTGTTGCCGCCAGCGCTGTGGTTATAGGAGGTGGAGGCGTAGGGGTAGTTGGAAGAGTAGTTGGTGTTCTTATACCAGCATGCTGGGAGCGGGTCGGCCGTCGAAGTGGAGAATGTCTCGAAGTTCTCGAAGAAGGGCACGGCCATAGGCAGACAGGGAGTGGTGGCACTGATGATAGTAGCACGGCTGGTGTCGTTACAGAGGGCTGTGATGCGGAACTGATAGGTGGTAGCAGGAGTCAGCCCAGTGAAGCTGTAAGCGGGGGTGCTGACGGTGTCGACCACATCCCAAGCCTGAGACCCCTGACGGTATTCCACACGCCACGAGCTCTCCTGGAAACCTGCCGCCCAAACGATGTCGACTTGGTCGGGAGCAATGCTGTCGACCACCACAAGCGGTGCACCACAAGAATCGGACAAAGCGCATCCTGCCACATGCAGGCGCATATCGGTACGATAGTCGTAGGAGCTGCCACCCGATGTGAGGTCGCTCAAGGAGAAGGGATCGCCATCCTGATATTCGTAACGTGCGATTCCGCTACCCACCTGGCTTGCGCGGAATGTGTAGGTAGAGCCGTCGTAATCGCCAGAGTTGTCGTGCACTAGGATGACAATATTGCTGCTGCCGTCGTAGTTGAACGGAGTGCTGAATTCGAAGTGATTCCAACCCTGACTACAGTTGAGCGAACCAGTATAGACACGGGTGAAAGTGCTGGCGTTGTAAGGCACAAAGCTCGACGCAAGCGACGACACCGTGGTGTTGGCCATATATATGGTACAATTGGTCTTGAGAGTGGAGGGTGAAGAGTAAGAATAGTAGAAATCGATACCGCTCACACGGTTGCCACCGCCCATTTCAGATGCCATGATGAGCTGCTCGGTGATGGAGTAATCGTAGAAGTTGTTGAGCGGTATATAATAGTTGGTGTTGGTCATACTGCCAGCAAAGGTGATTGAATCATGTATGGTAGTGTCGACCTGATAGCAGGGCAGAGTAAGGGTGGAGAACTCGCAGAGGGTGCTCCAAGCGCCGTAGCCGTCGCCACAGTTGCCACGCACACGCACAGAATAGCTGCTGCTGGGCTGGAGGCCAGTGAGCAGGAAGTGAGTGGTGGAAGAAGTAAGTGTGCTGAAGGTCTCGGAGGGATTGTCGGGGATGACCTCAATCTCATACTCGTAGGGCAAGCCGGCAAAGCCAGATTGCAACGACCAGTTGAGCATGGCACCCGTAGTGCCGATGTTGACAGCCTCGACGTTGGTCACCTGCGGACAAGTGGGGGCTTCCTCGAGAGTGAAGTCATCGGTGTAGGCATACCAACCGCCGCGTAAGGCACGCAGGGCGACATATCTGCCGGTGCCGTTGTAGTTGGCAAGGCCGGTGGAGTATTCGGCCCACTGGGTGCTGTTGCCCACATCGATAGAGGCCACCTGCTGGAAGGTGTTGGCATCGTTGGGGTCGGTCATCACACCCACTTGGAACGTTGGGTAGTAGCTAGTGCTTGAACTACGTGCCCAGAATTTGAGCATGAGGGTATTGATGGGATAGAGTGTCTCGTCGACAGCAGGAAGCACCACAATCTGGTAGTCGCCATAGGTGCCGGTGGTGGTACTGGTGTACCAGTAGAGGCTGCGGCTGCCGGTGTGGGCAGTGCTGGTGATATAGGGATAGCCAAAATACTGGGTGCCGTTGTTGAGGCGGTGCCAGCAGTTGACGAATTCGTGGCTAGTGCTGCTTGTAGTGTTGGTACCTTCGAAGCCGAAGACATAAGGAAGCGTGGTCATGGCATCGCACTCAGTGCGGAATGTGATGTTTGCCACAGCAGGCGTGCCGGAGCAGTCGGGTGTCACATAGATGTCATATTCAGTATTGGCAGTAAGGCCCGTCAGTGTGTGCGGCAACGAGCTTACTGACTCGGAGGTGCCAGTACCCACTTCGAATCCATGCACACCGTATTCGATGGACCAAGAAGTGGCCTCGCCATTTTCAGTCCAATAAATGTCGGCTGAGGAGTTGGTGATATTGCTGGCCGTGATATTGGTCACACGGGGGCAGTCGGGGACCAACTCTATCCGGATGTCGTCGACATAGCCATAGTTGTAGCCCGAACCGGGTTGGGGGAACTTCATGGCAATGCGTCCGTGAACGCCCGTATAGTCGGAGAAGTCGACCTCGTGGAAGGCATAGACTGTGGAGTTGTTGGTGTAGACATACTGATAGGGGATGAAGGATGACGCATCGTTCTCGTCAGGCATAACACCCACTATAACGTAGGAATTGTAAGAAGTGGAGTTGGCGCGCATCCAGAAGTTGAGCATCATCGAGTTGATAGGATACACCGTCGAGTCGGTAGGAGGAAGTATTGCATACTGGTCGGCATAGGAACCCGTGGTGTAGTAGATGTAGAAACGCATCGCGTTGGAACCGCTATGGGCATACGATGAGCTGTTGTAGACAATAGGATAGCCGCTGTAGCTGCTGTTGGTGCCTACATTGTAGTTGTTCCAGCACTGAGGCAGATTGTTAGTAGAAACGGAAGTGGTTGTTGCGCCAGTCACATTGTCGAAGTTTTCAAAGAAAGGCAATGTGATATTGCCACAGGCGGTACGTACTGCCAGGGTGGCTGCCATACTAGTGTCGTCGGCATCACATACGGCGCTGACAATAAACACATAGTCGGTCGAAGCCGAGAGACCGGTGAAGGTGTAGGTGGTGTCGTACACATCCTCCTGTGTGGAGCCGTAGCCAACCACCCAATGGTTCTCGTTGCCGCCTGGCGACCAGGTGATGGTCACAGTGTCGGCTGCCACATAGGAGGCCGTGACATTGGTGGGGCTGGGGCAGGTGTTGTGTGCTAGCTGCACATTGTCGACTGCTGCAGGAGGTGTAGTACCTACCGAGCCATCGTTGTGCCAGAAGAAGACCCACTTATAGGCACCAGGAGTGGTAAGGTTGAAAGTACCAGTTACGTTACCCCAGTTGTTGCTGACGTTCAAACGGTTGTTATGGGTGAGGTCCACAACAGCACCTGAGATAGGAGTACCGGTGGCTTGAGTCCATCCCGAAGTACTGCCCGCCACAGGCTCGAACGAGGCAGGCATGAGGGCGGCGCGCAGATAGTCGCAGCAGCTCTCGCCATAACCCTTCCAGTCAAAGCTGTAGACATACTCGCCAGTGTCAGTCAGATAGAAGTCACGGTAAGCATATACATTAGAGGTAGCAGAGATAGTATAACTGTTGTTGATATCATCGTTGGTGATAAACAGGGCGCCATTGCCACCCGTGGTGCCCACCATCCAGTGGTTGGTCTGGGTTCCGTTGGCAAAGTCCCAGCCATTGGTGCCGTTGCTCTCAAAGGTGCAGAGATAGGGCACCGTGGCAGGAATGCCGTTGAGGGTAGAGAAGGTGAGGCTCATGTAGGTGCTGGTGTCGCCGCTACAGTCGGCACGGAGGTAGAGATAATAGGTACGACCAGTGTCGAGATTATTGATAATGTAGGCGGTGTCGTAGACCGTTTCGTTGAAGGCAGCTGTATAAGTGCCAGGGGTGAAGTCGACGGTGTCGTACTCCAGCACCCAGGTAGAAGCCGTGCCCATCTCGGTCCAGCTGATGGCAGCCCAGTCAACATAGACGCTGTCGAGAGCCAAATCCTGGACGTGGGGGCATTGAGGCACCTCGCCTACGGTGATGTCGTCGAGATAGATGTAATTGTAGGTGGTGCCGCCGGCTTCAATCATAAATGTAATATAGCCTGAGCCGGGAGCGGTCGAGAGGATGACGTCGAAATTGTTCCAGTTGGTGGTGGCGTCGGTATGGAGGGTGGTGACGGTCTCGAAAGTGGTGTAGTCGGTCGGGTCGGTCATCACGCCCACCTTGATTTGTCCCGAATAGTCTGAGCTGCTCTTCTTAGCCCAGAAGGAGATTTGCAGGGTGTTGATGCTGTCAGCAAACTCGGGCAGGCAGAGCCAGCTGCGATACTCATAGGAGGAGGAGTTATAAGAATAGAAATAAAGCGAGCGGGAGCCTGTGTGGTTGGTGGTGCTGGCATAGGGGTAGCTCATGGAGCTGTAGGAGCCATTCCAGTAGCCACGACCCCAACAGGGAGCAAGCGGTGTGCCCGAGCCGGTCGCAGTTATGTCCTCAAATCCGTTGGTATAGGGCAGCTCGTCGTGTGATATGGGTGAGCAGAAGGTGCAGAAGCTACCTCTGCGGACGAGTGATGAGTCGGAGCCACAAGTGGCATAGAGCTCATAGGTGTATTCAGTCCTGGGTTGGAGGTCCGACAGGGTGATAGGTGAACCCATGGCATAGATGGTGGTGTCCCATGTGCCGTGAGAGAGGGTCACCGTCAATGAGGTGGCATTGTCCACATCGCTCAGATAGAGGTCGGCACTAGTGGCAGTGGCCACTACAGAGTCGACAATAGGTGTGGTGCAATAAGGAATCAGGTCGACTGTGATGTCGTCGAGATAAATATAATTGTATGAAGTGGAACCGGCCTCGACCATGATGGTGATGAGACCTGTGTTGGGTGCGTTGTGCATCGCCACGTCAAACATCTGCCAGTTGGTAGTATAGTCGGTGAAGACAGTTGTTACATTTTGGAAAGTGGTGTAATCAGCCGGGTTGGACATGACACCCACTTTGATTTGTCCGGAATAGCTGGCGCTGCTCTTCTTTGCCCAGAAGGTGAGGTGCAGATCGCTGATGCTATCTGCGAATCGGGGCAGGCATACCCAGCTGAAAGTAGTGGTGCTGTAGCTGTAGAAATAGAGGGAGCGCGAACCTGTGTGGTTGGTTGTGCTGGCATAGGGGTAGCTGTTGGGATTGTACGAGCCACTCCAGTAGCCACGGTTCCAGCAGGGGTTGACATCTGTTCCGCTTCCGGTGCTGGAGAGATCCTCAAAACCGTAGGTGTAAGGTAGACTGTCGATGGGTACGCAAAGTGTATGTACTTCGACAGAGCGGTATACTGAGGTATCGCCGTTCAGGCAGAGGCCGGAGACGTGGGCGGTATAATAGCTATCGGGATTGAGCCCGGCGAATGTGAACGTCTGTGAAGTGGCCACGGTGTCGTAGATGACGCTGTCGCCAGAGCTAAGTTGTACGAGCCACGATGTGGCACTGCTGGTATCGGTCCAGTTGATGGAGAAACCATAGGCGGTCACATCGCTAGCCGTCAGAGAGGTGGGTCTGGGGCAAGCAAAATTGGGAGTGGAGAAAGTATAGCGCAGGCCATGAGTAGGAAGGGAGGAAATAGGACGTGTACCATAGGAAGAAGACAGGGTAGGACTGGTCCATGACCCCGTGAGGAAGAGACGGTCGTTGTTGGGACCGTTGGTGATGTAGGTGGCTAAGGTGCGCGAAGAGGCACCTCCCAGGTTGACAGAATCATAGATGATTTCTATCGTACCGTTGGTATGGAGCACCACTTGGTAAGAGTAGGCACCATAAGGTGAAGAATAGGCGCCCAACAGGTGGTACTCGATGGTGAACGTGCCGGCAGTGGCATCGTAGCGAGTGTAGGCACCGGCACCCGTGTTGCGGCCCATGTGTCCATCCTGCTGGAGAATGGCATTGATGTAGCAGTAGCTAGAACTCGAGTAGGTGGCGGATGTTGTTCCATTTGTGGAGGAGGCTCCTAGTTGGATGAAACCGTTAGCGGAACAGGCGATGGATGTCCCAGCATTGTACACCGTTGTACCATACGGGAAGGCGAACGGGAGTGTCGTAGTGGCATGGCCGTCGTCTTGCGTTGAGAAAGACAGGGCAGTTCCTGTCGACGCAATTGAATTGAAAGTTGTCACGTCGGTCGTCACGGTGTACTCGGACAGAGGAGCCGACTGCGCTTGAGTTACCCAAGGGACGACCATCATCGCCACAATGAGCAACAACTTTTGTAAATGTTTTTGCATAACAAATACGTTTTGATTAATATTGAGGTTAATAATAAAATTGTATTGTTGTTTTGTTGTCAATTCGTTACACACGTTTTTCACAAAAAATGTGCACGTCAATTGAACTCACAAAGGTAGGAACATTTTTTGGAGGATGCAAATATTTTAACATTTTATTTTTCTTTCATCCCTAATTACCGATTTGGGTTCAAGAGAAGTTGTCCCGCTGAAAGGCGGCAACAATCACCTGAGAGAAACTCTTCTCATCTCCCCAGTATAGACTTTTTCTACCTCTATCACATCACCGATAATTAGGCATGTAACCATCTGTTGTCTATGGTATTCCGGTGACCTTATGAAAGCACTTTGTTGCCAATCCGTTTTTTTTGTGTATCTTTGCAAGTTTTTATTTAAAACCTCAATCGATGCAAGATATTAGAAATATTGCCATTATTGCACATGTCGACCACGGTAAAACCACTTTGGTCGACCGAATGTTGCACCAGGCACAGCTGTTCCGTGAGAATCAGGAAACCGGCGAACTCATCCTCGACAACAACGACCTAGAGCGCGAGCGTGGCATCACCATCCTCTCCAAGAATGTCTCCATCCGTTACAAAGGCTACAAAATTAACATCATCGACACCCCAGGCCACAGCGATTTCGGCGGCGAGGTGGAACGTGTGCTCAATATGGCGGACGGGGTGCTGCTGGTGGTGGACGCCTTCGAAGGGCCTATGCCTCAGACACGCTTTGTACTGCAGAAAGCCATTGAGTTAGGCCTGAAGCCTATCGTGGTTATCAACAAGGTAGATAAGCCCAATTGTGACCCAGAATTGACGCAAGAGGCGGTCTTCGACTTGATGTTCAACTTGGGAGCCAACAACGACCAGCTCGACTTCCCCACGGCTTACGGCTCGGCCAAGCAGGGGTGGATGGGTCCCGATTGGAAGACACCCACCGAAGATATCAGTTACCTCATGGACCTTATTATCGAGCATATTCCCGCACCCCGTGTTACCGAGGGCAACACCCAAATGATGCTCTCCTCGCTCGACTATAGCAGCTATCTGGGACGCATAGCTGTGGGACGCCTCAATCGTGGCACCTTGCAGGCAGGTCAGCCCATCATCTTGGTCAAGCGCGACCAATCACAGATTGCCAGCCGCGTGAAGGAACTCTATACCTTTGAGGGACTTGGTAAAGAACGTACAAAGAATACGATAGAAGCAGGCGAAATATGTGCTGTGTTGCTCGACCTCGACAAGAACGTCATGTTCGAGATAGGCGACACCATCTGCGACAGTGAGAATCCCGAACCGCTGCCTCCTATCAAGGTGGACGAGCCTACGATGAGTATGCTCTTCACCATCAACAACTCACCTTTCTTTGGCAAAGAAGGCAAATATGTCACCAGCCGTCACCTCCGCGAGCGCCTCTTCAAGGAGTTGGAGAAGAATCTCGCTCTGCGAGTAGAGGAGACCGCCTCGCCCGACGCACTGTTGGTCTATGGCCGCGGCATCCTGCACCTCTCCATCCTTATCGAGACTATGCGCCGTGAGGGCTATGAACTGCAGGTGGGTCAGCCCAAGGTCATTATCAAAGAAGTTGACGGGCAGAAGTGCGAGCCTGTCGAGCAGCTCACAGTGCTTGTCCCCGAGGAGTTCTCGAGTAAGGTGATTGACGTAGTGACACGCCGTAAGGGCGAGATAGGCACCATCGACACCAAGGGCGACCGCGTGCAGCTCGACTTTATGATACCTTCGCGTGGCATCATCGGCCTACGCAACACGTTACTCACCGCCACCAATGGCGAGGCAATCATCGCCCACCGCTTCTCAGGTTTCGAGCCTTGGAAGGGCGAGATGGACGACCACAAGATGGGTGCCCTTATCGCCAAGGAGACTGGCGAGGCGACAGCCTATAGCATCAGCAAGCTGCAAGACCGCGGCCCCTTCTTTATCGAGCCGGGCGAACACGTCTATGCTGGTCAGGTCATCGGCGAAAGTCTGCGTCCGGGCAACGACATCGTCATCAACGTGGTCACTGCCAAGAACCTCACCAATATGCGCAGCAAGAGCGCCGACGACAAGTCGACCACCACACCTCCCATCAAGTTCTCATTGGAAGAGGCAATGGAGTATATCCGCGACGACGAGTACTTAGAAATTACCCCCAGCAGCCTCCGCATCCGCAAGATTATCCTCGACGAGATAGAACGCAAACGCGCCCGTATCGCTGCTGGGTATAAGGATGAGTGACTCTGCTAAGGCATCATAGCGATTCTGATTGTTCGGGAATCTCTGATTATTCGGACCATTCCGACAACCCTAACAATTCTGGATAAAACATCATGCTGACCGATAGCACAATGGAACGGCTCCGCATACTTGCCGAATCGGCCAAGTATGATGTGTCGTGTTCGTCGAGTGGCACGGTGCGGCGTGGCAAACAGGGCATGGTGGGCAACACGGTGGGCGGTGTGGGCATCTGTCACTCTTTTGCTGACGATGGCCGCTGCATCTCGCTGCTGAAGGTGATGCTGACCAATTACTGCATGTACGACTGTGCTTACTGTGTCAACCGCCGCTCGAACGACATCAAGCGTGCCACGCTCTCCGTCTCGGAACTGGTGAGCATCACTATGGAGTTCTATCGTCGCAACTATATTGAAGGCCTGTTTCTCTCGAGCGGTGTGGTGCGTAATCCCGACTATACCATGGAACGTCTTGTGGCTATCGTGCGCGACCTGCGGACGGTACATCGTTTCAACGGTTACATTCATTTGAAAAGCATTCCAGGAGCCTCACAGGAACTGCTGAATGAGGCAGGACTCTATGCCGACCGCATGAGCGTGAACATCGAGATTCCCCGTGAGGAGTCGCTCAAGTTGCTGGCTCCCGAGAAAGACCACCAGAGCGTTTTTCAACCCATGAAACTGATACAGCAAGGAGTACTGGAAAACAAGGAAGATCGCCGGCATCATCGTCATGCGCCACGCTTCGTACCAGCGGGACAGTCGACACAGATGATTGTGGGTGCCACCAAGGACAGCGACCGCGACATACTTACGATGTCGTCGATGCTCTATAGCCAGCCCACCATACGACGCGTATACTATTCGGGCTATATCAGTGTAAACACCTACGACTCGCGTCTTCCTGTGCTGAAGCAGCCTCCTTTAGTGCGCGAAAATCGGCTCTACCAAGCCGATTGGTTGCTGCGGTTCTATCATTTCAAGGTGGAGGAGATAGTGGACGACTTGCACCCCAACCTCGAGTTGGAGTTAGACCCCAAGCTGTCGTGGGCATTGCGCCATCCCGAGGCATTCCCTATCGACGTCAACACGGCTGACTATGAGTGGCTGCTGCGCGTGCCGGGACTGGGCACCAAATCGGCATGGCTCATCGTCAACGCTCGTCGTGCCTGCCGACTCACCTCCGAGCATCTGCGCAAGATGGGTGTGGTGATGAAAAAGGCTAAGTATTTCATTACCTGTAACGAACTCACTTCCTCCACTCTGCAGCCCCTACGTGGCATCAACGAGTTGAGCCCCGAGCGGCTACGTCCACTGCTCGTCTCACCCCGCCAACTCAAATTGGCCGAGCAAGAAAAACAACTGTCCCTCAACTTCGAGAATTAAAAGGAGGTTTTTAGTGCTTACTTTTTACCTCATAAGTCTGCGACAGCCAATTTTCAACTTTCAATTTTCAATTTTCAATTTAATAATATGGTCTACACCTTCGACGGAACAATGGACGGACTACTGACGGCTGTATTCGACACCTTCGACCGGCACGAACAGCCCGAAGCACTGCTGACTGTGGGTGATGCGCTACCACTGTTTTGCGATCAGGTGCACCAGGTGGTCACCGACGAAGAGAAAGCCCGACGGGTATGGTCCGGGATGGAGAAACGGTTGAGCCGTGAGGCGCTGCGACTCATCACCGTCGGCTGGCTGTCGGAGATGTCGGCGCTCAATAATCCGCTGTATCAATTTATCTGCAAAGTCTTTCGTCAAGATGCGGGTGCTCCCAGTATCGAACGCAACTATGCCGACCTCGACGTGCTGGAGGTGACCAATATCGCCCGCAAGGTGCTGCACGAGCAGCTGCGTATGAAACAGTTCATCCGTTTCCAGAAGGCCAAGGACGGCACCTATCTCGCCGTCGTCTCACCCGACCACAATGTGCTGCCGCTTATCATCGATCATTTTGCCGACCGTTTCCGTGACCAGCCTTGGCTGATTTACGATGCACGCAGACACTATGGCTATTACTTCGACGGCTCGGACAAGCCCGTCCGCGTCACCTTCGAGGACGAGTCCGCCGTCCCCTTCAGCCTTGCCGACGGCAAGTTGAATGAGGAGGTGATGAGCAGCGACGACCGCCTATTTCAAGACCTCTGGCGCACCTACTTCAAAGCCATCTGCATCCGCGAACGCATCAACCCCCGCAAGCAACTCAACGACATGCCCCGTCGATACTGGAAATACATGACCGAGAAACAATAAACCCAGAATATGCAAAAGCGGTGCAATGTGTGAACCAAAACTGTTGGTTTACTTATTAGGCTGGCACAGGTATCTTACCGAGTTATCTATTTCTCTACAAAGTATCTTACCGAATTGTCTACTTTTTTAACACCTTACCCGCCTCCTTTACGAACACCTCGAACTGAAAGCCCTCCGATACTCCCTCCTGCCCTACAAAGAGCAAGGCCAGATGACCAACATCCCGCTATATACGGTGAGATAATTTAAGCTCTATTTTTACTAAGTGATAATAACAATGAGAAGTAAGAATGGAAGTTAAAGTATTGGCTCTAGTTTGATATATGACTGATTTTTCGACAACCTCGGAGAGGTTGAATTTTAATAACACCGTACAAGCGTAGCGCAGTGCGGTGACAGAATAAACTCACTCCTAGCGTCCCGAAGATGAAGAAGAGCCAGTGGTTCTTCGATAACGGAGTACAACGAAGTGGAGAATTATACGACATTGAGACAATTTGGCAATAATCAGTCATACTTTATACTAGAGCGACTCCCTTTTAATTTTCACTTATCGTTACACCTTATTTTTTAATCGTTACTAAATTCAATACTTCGGAAATATTTGATTTATATGTTTGATATACAATAATTTATTTAT